>CAJGCK010000008.1 GCA_904501795.1 uncultured Clostridia bacterium | reverse complement strand
TTTTTTGCTTAACTTTTTTCATAATCAAGTAGGATAATACCATTAAAATATTGAAAAAAAGTTAAAATAAAGCAAGTAAAATGTAAAAAAAAGTGGATAACTAAGTATCCACTTAAAAACTATTCGTTTTCTTTTCGTTGATATTCGATAAGAGCCTTTGCAAGTTGGTCGCCACACGAAGTATTAGCTCTGCATTTTATTCCGCTAAGTAGCGAAATAACTTCGTTTATGTCTTTCCCTTCGACCAAGCGAGATAGCGCTTGAAGGTTACCGCTACAACCGCCTATAAACTTAACGTTAGTAAGTTTATTATCTTTAGTAACGTCGTAAAGAATTTGTCTACTGCACGTGCCTTTTGTGTTATAAATGTTCATAAAATAAGCCTCCTATAATTAGTCAACAAGATTTTCGTATAATTCTCTATAAACGTCCACGGCTTTTTCGCCCCATTTTTTGTAAATATCCTTTGCGATTTGCCTATTAGGAACTACTAATTTTAGTTCAAGAATAGGTTGAGCGGGTTCAATAATTTTAAGAAAAACGGTATAAGTTCCGTCTTTATTCATATAGTAATCGGCAACGCACTCTTGTTTTCTACGATATTTTGCGCGATTAGCCTTAATAAAAAGCGAAATTTCTTCACGAGTAGACGCGGGGATTTTAATAAAAAAGTTTGCAAGGCAAACACGCCCGTCCGGTGTGATGGTATAAAGCGGTTCGTTAACCGAACTAACGTTATAAATCCACCCGCATTCGAGCAGTTGTTTTATTATAGGCTGACAGTCCATATAAGCAAGCCAAGAATTAGAAGAACAGCACATATCCAAAAGAGTATTTTCGGACAGTGGGACTTCCATTTTGTCAAAGACAAACAGCAATATTAACTTGTTTAAAGATGAATCACCCTTAACTTGCATTTGTTTCTCCCAAACTTCGTTTGTAAACGATTTAACGCAACACATTATACCATAAAAAAGGAATTTGTAAATAGATTTAGTGTATTTTTTAATAAAAACCTGCTAAATGAGTTTAAAAAGAAGCAGTCGTGTGATATAATGATAATTGTTAAAAAGCAAAACTTAACGACTTCGGGGGGAGTTTATTATGAACAGAAGAGAAGAACTAGATTTATTTTTAGTAAAGGCACAGGATTTAATAGATAGCAAATATATTTTAGCCGACATCAAGATAGTAAACCTTTTAAAAACGATAGCAAGTTCTGAAACGTTGCTTGCGTTATTTAAAAATTGCTTAGAAGATTTTGATATAGAAAAAGCCAAGAAAACGTATTTAGTCTCAAATCAATATTTATCGGGAAAGGGAGAGTTCGTTTTGCCCCCTAACTCGAAGGAACTTTTGTCTTTCGTTTTCTACGTTTTAATGGACGTAGACGCAAAAAGGATATTGTTATCCGAGTTTTTAGACAAATATTTTTACGAAGACGGCAGTTGTTACGCGTCGTACGCTAAGTTCATAAACGAAATGGTAAAACCGTTCGTTTCTTCCGTTAAACTACTTATGGAAAGCGTTATAGAAGGTAAACTTCAAGACCCGATAGAAGCGCTTATCAACGAAGAAAATAGAAAACGTGAGATGCTTATTGAAGAAGAAAATCGCAAGAAAAAAGAGCTTGAATTTTCCGCTAAAGCGTACGGGGAGAGTATTAAAGCCGTTAAAGATTTGCTTTTGAAAGATAAAACCAAGGTAAAAAGCAAAAAAATTAATCCCGAAAAACTTGAAGAAATCGTTTTGGTTATCGATATGCTTGCAAATGCCGTAGAATCGGACGATAAAGACGCCGTTTATTACGCTTACGTTGCGTATAAATACGTTGCAAAATCAAATAGATTATTGTTTTTCGGCAGGATAAGAAAAATTTCAAAACTAATAGGTGACGTTATAAATGGACTTTAAGGAAATTACTCAAAAAGAAAGCGTAATATACCACGGTAGAATATTAACCTTAAAAAACGATACCGTACTGCTACCAAACGGCAAAACCGCTCAGCGAGAAGTGGTTTGCCACAGTGGCGGAAGTTGTATTTATTGCGAAAGGGACGGCAAAGTTTTGCTAGTAAAACAGTTTAGATACCCTTACAAAAAGAATTTACTCGAACTACCCGCGGGCAAACTAAATGCAAACGAATCGCCAAAGAAAACCGCAGTTCGCGAATTAGAAGAAGAATGCGGGTATAAAGCGGAGCAAGTGACGTTACTATTTAAAGTTTATCCGTCGCCCGGGTATACCGACGAAATAATATACATATACAAGGCGGAAGGACTAAAAAAATCAAAGAAGCACCCTGATGAAGACGAGTTCGTGTCTTCGAGATGGATAGAAAAAAGCCGATTAAAAAAGATGGTGGACGGCGGAAAGATAAAGGACGCTAAAACACTTATTGCACTGCTTAAAATACTATAAAAAAATTTAAAAAGGACCAAACGATGAAGAGAACAGACGTAAGAAACGTTGCTATAATTGCTCACGTAGACCACGGCAAGACCACGCTAGTTAACGAAATGTTAAAGCAAGGCGGTATTTTTCGTGACAATCAAGAAGTTATGGATAGAGTCATGGACTCTGGCGATATCGAGCGTGAAAGGGGCATAACTATACTAGCCAAAAACACTTCGGTATTTTATCAAGACGTTAAGATAAATATAGTAGACACGCCTGGACACGCCGATTTCGGTGGGGAAGTGGAACGTGTGTTAAAAATGGTTAACGGCGTTTTAGTTTTAGTAGATGCGTGCGAAGGGCCTATGCCCCAAACGCGTTTCGTAATGCAAAAAGCATTAGAATTAAACCACAAACTAATAATTGTCGTTAATAAAATCGATAGACCGGACGCACGTCTTAACGAAGTGCAAGACGAGATTTTAGAACTACTATTCGACCTTAACGCCAACGACGAGCAAATTGACAGTCCTATAATATACTGTTCTGGTCGTGCAGGGACGGCGACCACCGATTTTAATCAACCTGGTGAAGATTTAAGACCGCTTTTCGACGCTATTATTAATTATTTCGAACCGCAAGAAGTGGATAAGGACGCGCCACTGCAAATGCTTATTTCTTCAATAGACTACAACGAATACGTTGGCAGAATAGGTATAGGAAGAATAGAGCGTGGTAGGGCGCGAATTAACCAAGAAGTACAAACTTGTAACTATAACGTGACGGGCAAAGAAACGCGCGGTAAACTCGTTAGCATTTACCAAATTGAAGGGTTAAATAGAGTGGCTGTTGAAAGTGCAGAAGCAGGCGATATAGTTTGCGTTAGCGGTATAGAAAACTTGTCTATAGGCGACACCATTTGTTCTCCACAACAAGTAGAGCCCGTGCCTTTCGTAAAAATTTCAGAGCCTACTGTAGAAATGTTGTTCTCGGTAAACGATAGTCCGTTCGCTGGAAAAGAAGGGAAGTTCGTGACCACTCGACATTTAAGGGATAGGTTGTTTAGAGAGATGTTAAAAGACGTTTCTTTAAGGGTAGAAGAAACTGATTCGGCAGACTCTTATAGGGTTTGCGGACGTGGTGAGATGCACCTTTCTATATTGATAGAAACCATGCGCCGTGGCGGATACGAATTTCAGGTAGGTGCGCCTAAAGTAATGTACAAAGAGATAGACGGCGTATTGCACGAGCCTATGGAACGCCTTGTAGTAGACGTGCCCGAAGATAAAACGGGTAGCGTATTCTCGTCAATGGGGACGAGAAAGGGCGAACTTTTGCAAATGGAAACGGTGGGAAGCCGTATTCGTTTAGAATTCAAAGTGCCGGCAAGGGGTTTGTTCGGGTATAAAAGTCAATTTTTAACCGATACTCGTGGCGAAGGCGTTTTCAATACCATTTTCTACGGTTACGAAGAGTATAAAGGCGAAATAGAGCGTAGAAGTACGGGGTCGTTGGTAGCGTTTGAAACGGGCGAAGCGGTAACTTACGGTTTGTTTAACGCGCAAGGTAGGGGTCAACTGTTTATCGGCGCGGGAACGCAAGTTTACGAAGGGATGATAGTGGGTGTTTCTCCTAAAAACGAAGACATTAGCGTTAACGTGTGCAAGAAAAAGCATTTAACTAACACGCGTGCTTCGGGGTCAGACGACGCGCTTCGTTTAGAAACGCCGAAAATTATGAGTCTTGAAGAAGCGATGGAGTTTATTAACGACGACGAGCAGTTGGAGATAACGCCTAAAAATATTAGACTTAGGAAAAAGACTTTGGATACCGAGACCCGTCTAAAAAGAAAGGCAAGGGGACTTGAATAAAAAAATAAACGGAGTAAGGCAAAAGCCTAACTCCGTTTTTGTTTACCGACTAAGTTATTTGCAACCGCAACCGTGGCCGAAACCGGGTAAACCGCCACCGTTTTTACAACAGCAACAGATAAGCAATAGGGCTACGGGTAAGCAGTAACAACTGTTAAACAACCCGTTAAGGCAACCGCTCTTGCAAAGGCAGATAATAAGTAAAATTATTAAAATCCAAAGACAAGTATTGTTACCGAAAAAATCAAAACCGTTCATAATAACCTCCAAAGTGTTTCAATTTAACCCCGCCTATGTAAAATATAGTTTTTGGCGAAGTGTTTTCTACTATACATAATAGGCAATAACACCTAAAAATGTTACAAAGGCGGTTAAAATAATTGCTATCGTGGGAAAATTGTGGTAAAATAATTGAAAGAAAAGGGGGTATTCTAATAAAAGGAACTCCACTTTTTATAAAAATTTTTTGCTTTTTTTATACAACAGATATTTTCAACGTTGAAAAATTTGATTGGAGGATATTATGAAAAGTAAGTATTTTGACTCACGCAAAATCACCACTTTTGCGATTTTATTAGCGATGATAGTGGTTTTGCAACTATTTGGTAGCGCATTCGTTATTGGCACCACAAGGCTTTCGTTCGTGTTAGTTCCCATAGTAGTGGGCGCCTTTTTAATCGGCCCGTTAGCAGGCGGGATATTAGGTTTATCGTTCGGCTTAGTGGTAACGCTTATGGCAGTGTTCGGGCTTGACCCGTTTACGCTGTTTATGTTGCAAGACAATTTGATAGTAACTTTGCTAATAATTTTCGTAAAAGGTTTTTTAGCAGGGTTTGTTCCAGGCGTTGTGTATAACGCAATAAAGAAAAAGAACGAAACGGTATCGGTTTTCGTTTCTTCGGCGTTAGCACCCATAGTAAACACGGGCGTGTTCGTCTTAGGTGCGCTTATAATGAGCGGAACTATGACTAAAATAATAAACGCATCACCCGAAACGCAAGGTCAGTCGGTAATATATTTCGTTATAATTGCTTGTGCCGGCGTAAATTTCTTGATAGAACTTGCAATAAACTTAATACTTGCTCCGTCTTTACACAGAGTTGTGAAGATAGTAGACAAAAAATTTGAATAGGTTAAAAAATGTTATTAGCAATAGATTTAGGCAACACCAACATTAAATACGGTGTGTTTAACGATAATAAACTCGTGGCGTCTTTCCGCGTATCGTCGAGAATATCGCGTACGGCGGACGAGTACGGCTCGGTATTAGTAGGCTTGCTATCCGATAGCGGAATTAAAAAAAGCGATATTGACGGAATTATTTTCTCTTCGGTTATACCCGCTCTAAATTATACCGTGTGTCACATGTGCGAGTATTTCTTTGGGATTACCCCGTTAATAGTTGGGCCTGGCATTAAAACGGGCTTAAACATCAAAGCGGAAAACCCGCGTGAAGTTGGGGCGGACATAATAGTAAATAGTGTTTCGGCGTTCAATAAATACGGCGGGCCGATAGTGGTAATAGACTTCGGCACGGCAACCACTTTCGACGTTATTAACGAAAAGGGCGAACTTATGGGCGTTGTAATTGCGCCTGGTATAAAGACTTCGTTAGAAGGGCTTGCCAACAAAACGGCGCAACTGCCTATGGTAGAGTTAGACGCGCCGAAGACGGTAATAGGCAAAAACACCAAACACTGCATGCAAGCGGGAATAATTTTCGGGTTCGCAGGGCTTGTTGACAATATCGTTCGCAAAATCAAAAAAGAACTCGGGATAGAGAGTATAAGAGTAGTGGCAACGGGTGGTTTGGGTGAAATAATAGCAAAAGAATCCAAAGTAATAAGTTTAGTAGACAGAACGTTAACGCTAGATGGATTAAAAACGATATACGAACTTAACAAATAATACATTTTTAGAGGATAAAAATATGAAAAAATTAGGCGTGGCAATTCTTGGTTTGGGAGTAGTAGGTGGCGGAACTTATAAAATCCTAAACGACAACCGTGAATATTTTAAAAAGACACAAGGTCTAGACGTAACGGTAGAAACGGTGCTTGAAAAGAATATTGATAGAGCGGTTTCTCTCGGCATAGACAAGTCCCAAGTTGCTTCGAGCATAGAAGAAGTAGTTTCTAACCCTAACGTAGACGTAGTGGTTGAAGTAATCGGCGGAATAGAACCGGCAAAAACCTTCGTAACCAAAGCGTTAAAGAGTGGAAAGACGGTAGTAACTAGCAACAAAGAACTTTTTGCTAAGTACTGGCCCGAACTCGAAGTAGAAGCGAAAAAGAATAAGGCGGGCTTGTTTTTTGAAGCAAGTTGCGTTGGCGGTGTTCCTATCATAAGAACGTTAACCGAAGGAATGCAAGGCAACAAAATTTTGTCCATAAAAGGTATAATTAACGGTACTACGAACTATATTTTAACCAAGATGGCGCACGAAGGTTGGTCGTATGAAGAAGCGTTAAAAGAAGCCCAACGTTTAGGCTATGCAGAGTTTAATCCCACGGCAGACGTTGAAGGGTTTGACGCAACGTATAAACTTTCTATACTATCTTCATTAGCGTTCAACACCAAAATTTCTATCGACAACGTTCATCGTGAAGGCATAACTTCTTTAACTAAAGAAGATATTCAATACGGCAAAGAATTAGGTTATACCCTAAAACTTTTAGGTATAGGTAAAAATACTGAAAACGGCATAGAAGTTAGGGTACACCCAACGTTCGTTAGCAACGATAATCCGCTTGCAAGCGTTAACGATTCTTTCAACGCAGTTCACTTGGTTGGCGACGCGGTTGGCGAAATTATGCTATATGGTAGGGGCGCAGGCGCACTTCCTACGGGAAGCGCAATCGTTTCAGACGTAATATTTGCTGGTAAACACACTGATTATTACTATGCGTCTTTCGACAACTCGGCAAAAGGTAACAAACTAACCAAATTCGTTTCGGATTTCACTTCACAATATTTCATAAGACTCTCTGTAAAAGACAGCGCAGGGGTTTTAAGCAAGATTTCGGGGCTGTTTGCTAAAAACAACGTAAGCATAAAAGAAGTTAAACAAGTTTCTGAAAAAGAAGGTAAGGTGCCCGTGGTAATTATCACGCATTTATGTCCCGAAAGTGCGGTTAAAAAAGCAATTGAAAAAATCAAATCGCTCGACGCAGTGTTCTCGTGTGATAGCGTGATTAGATTAGAAGATTAAATATAAGGGCTGTCTTAAAAAGACGGCTCTTTTAAATTTTGAAAAAGGAGGATAAAAGGTGAAAAAGATAGAAGAATTTTCAAAAGAAATAAAAAAATTAAGTCAAATAATAGAAAGTATGCCTAAATTCACTCCCGAAAACTACGTAGAAAATCAAGTAAAACGCGGTCTGCGTGATGAAAAGGGTGCCGGGGTTGTAGCCGGTCTTACCGATATAAGCGACGTTATCGCAAAAAAAGAAGTTAACGGGGAGATGGTATTTTGCCCGGGCGAACTATATTATCGTGGAATAAACGTTAAGGATATGATAAGTGGGTACGACGAGAAAATGCATTCCGGTTTTGAAGAAGCGACCTACTTGTTACTTTTTGGTAAATTACCAAACGAAACCCAGCTTAAAAATTTTAGAGAAGTTATCGCAAATTTATATAAATTACCGCGAAACTTCGTTAGGGACGTTATAATGAAAGGCGCAAGCAAAGACATTATGAATTCGCTTGCGAGAAGTATTTTAACGCTATATAGTTACGACTCGCACGCTATGGATAACAGTCTTGAAAACGTGTTAAGACAATGCCTATCGTTAATTGCTGTAACGCCCATGCTAGCGGTATACGCGTATTCCGCGCATATGCATTACAACGAAAACAAGAGTTTAATAATACATAAACCCAAAGCGGAATATTCTATTGCCGAAAACGTTTTGCACATGCTCAGGGTAGATAGCAAGTTCACTTCGCTTGAAGCGAAGGTTTTAGATATTGCGTTTATACTTCACGCGGAACACGGCGGTGGCAACAACTCTACGTTCACCACGCACGTTGTAACGTCGTCGGGTACGGATACATATTCAACCATAACGGCGTCGTTATGCTCGCTTAAAGGTCCGCGTCACGGTGGTGCGAACATTAAGGTTATGGAAATGTTTGCTGATATCAAAAAGCACGTTCACGACTGGAAGAACAAAACCGAACTTAAACGTTATTTAGCGCAAATACTTGAAGGAAAAGCGTTTGATAAAGCGGGTTTAATATACGGTATGGGTCACGCCGTTTACTCGGTTTCCGACCCTAGAGCCGAAGTATTCAAACAATTCGTAGAACAATTAGCCGTTGAAAAGGGCAGAGTTAAAGAGTTTGAACTATACAAAAACGTAGAAGAACTCTCTCGTGAACTCATAATGGAAAAACGCAAGATATTTAAAGGCGTTTCGGCGAACGTAGATTTTTATAGTGGGTTCGTTTACAACATGCTTGGACTACCACTTGAACTATATACTCCTATGTTTGCGGTTGCACGAATGTCGGGTTGGAGCGCGCATAGAATAGAAGAACTTCAAAATACCGGCAAGATAATAAGACCGGCTTATGTTAGCCTAAACGGAAGAAAAGAATACAAACCCTTAAACGAAAGGTAATCAAAATCCCCGAGTTACAAACTCGGGGATAAATTATTTTTAGTAAACTTATTTTAATTAATTTTCAAATCAAAACAGTCGCAACGGTGGGTACCAACGTAACCCGTGTCGTTACATTTTTTACAAGCGTAGTTGGGGGATAGGTCTTTCAAACAAATGCCAACCGTTTCAAGTAATTGGTTTGCTCTTTTAACCAAATTTTCCTTTTCTTTTTCTAACGATTTAAGCAATTCTTCGTTAGCGCTAAGTTCGGCAAAAGCCAAGTCTTTTTCAATACTGTTAATCCTTGCGTAAGTTTCCTTAAAACCTTCCACAGAGAAGGCTTTTTCTTTATTTGCTTGCGCGTGGTTGAGCGCAATTTCACGCCGTCTTTCGTACTCTTTATTGTACGCTTCTTGCGAATTATCTTTAACTGAATAGGTAACCGAACCTATATCGCAAGGGTTAAATACGTTCTTGTTTTTCCAGTCGCTCAAAATCGCGTTAACGTACGAAATAGGTGAAGATTTACCCGAAGAAAGTTTACCCGCCTCTAAAATCATTTCTTCAGAGAAGTTCCAGTTTTTCCAAGTAGCGATATTTTCTCTATCCCACGGCGTAGGTCTACGGTTAACGCCAGTGATAAGCAAAAATTTTTTAATAAACTCGTCGGTGCTTTTTTGTTCTTCAAAATAATCGCCCAAACTTGATAGGGTAACGATACCTTTATTCCTTAAATTTTCAATCATATCGTCCATATCTTGCAAAGTGTTTTTGCCAGAGATGAAACATTCCGAAGCGATAAATAATAGCGATTGTTCGTCAAACCCGAAAGACAACCACTTTTTAGTAAAGTTATCAATTACGGCATCTAAAACGTCAACGTAAACACCAAGCGCCTTATTGATTTTAATGGCAAGTTCAAAAATATTTTGTTTAGAATTTGCGTACTGCTTAATTTCTTCTTTAGAAAAACTTTTAATCGAATAGAGTTCAAGCAAAAACTCATCCAACTTCTGCATGCTCGCTTTCTTTAACGTCTTTCCCGCGTAAACGATATTATCAGGCTCAAAATTAAGTTCGTTAGTCCATTTTTTAAACAAGTTAAAATCATCTAATTCCGGTTGGCGTTTAATAGATAAAGCGCGTAAAATCTTTTCAATTTCCGCCGTTCTTAAAATATAAGTAGATAACTCGTTCTCAACTTTTTCAACGGTTATTATACCCCTGTTTCCAAAGTCTTTTGCAACCTTAGATATGTATTTATAGCCTATATCCGCGCCCTTTTTGTCAACGCAGTACTTAACTATCATAAGCATGGCTTCGGGTTTTATATGATAATTTTCCATAATAGAAAAATATTCTGAATACTCGCCTGTTGAAATCATACGCCCAGGCAAAATAACTTGTAGGCTTTTACAAAACTCCGTATACTTTTCGGTTTTATACTTTTTTGGTTTAGACGAATATATGGAACGAATAGGTAAATATTCCACTTCAAAAGGCGTGGTCGAAAGAAGGTTGACAAGCCCAAACTCTTCCCAAAAAGCAAAGCAATCTAAAACTTGCTTAGTAGTCATAGAAAGATTTTTTGCAAATTCTTCTACCGTTAAATTTTCTAGTTTATTTTGGCACAGAAAAAGTCCGTAAAGGTAAACCTTAACGGAATTGCCGTCAGAAACGGGCAAATATTCGTAGAAAAAAACGTTTTCAATGTTTGTCGTGGCCGACGCAGAAAACTCTTTTGAAAAAGAAAAAGACATTTTTCACCTATGTTTTTAGTGCCGAAAATACACTTAAATTAAATATTTGCTTGCAATTATGCTTTTTATGTATTACAATATAATTTACTAATAATATTTAAATTATTACATTGGCGAAGTTTTTAAGTAAAATTTTTTCAAAAAAACTTAATCAAAAAAAGCACAAATTTTTAAGGGTAATTGTTATTATACTTAAACCCAGAGCAAAAATCAAGGAAACTGAAGAAAAAAATTTTTTTCAAACGCACTTAGCGTATTTATTGGAGAATTTATGTTGGGAAATATATTAACGCCTGTAACGGTGTGGAGCGATTTTAAGATAGACCACGTTCCTTCTGCTAAAACGGTAGAAGAGAAAACGGTTGGTGATATCGCTTTGAGCAAATTGTATATAGACGGTAAAAAGACGGAAAAAGGCAAGGTGGAAATTTACGCGTTTTTAGCAAAGAATACCACTTCTTCTACGACGCCTACTATTTTAGTGTTTCCTGATTTTGAACGTGGGATAGACGAAAAGGCGGTTATAGACCTTGCAAAGAAGGGTTTTTCAGTCATGGCAATCGACCTTTACGGCGTTTTAGAGGGAGCGAAACATTATTCGCGTTATCCGTCCGATATATCTTACGCTAATTACGAGCAAGTTAAAGATAGCCTAAATAGGATAAAAAGCGACGTTGCCGAAACTTGTTGGTACGAATGGGCGGTTGCTGGCAGATATGCTTTGGAATACTTAAAAAATCAATCTTTCGTTAAATCGATAGGCGGTCTAGGTGTGTCCATAGGCGCGGCCGTGTTGTGGCAAGTTGCGTTTAACAACCGTTCGTTTTCGGCACTAACTTTTATTAGAAACGCCGGTTGGAGTGCTTATTTAGACATACCAAAGTTCGGTTTGGGTGCGGAACCACAATTTACTGACCAAGAACTTAAATACGTTGCTGGGATAGAACCGCAAACTTACGCGCAACACGTTTGTTGTCCTACGTTAACGCTTACCGCAACTAACGATACGAAATACGATTGTGACCGTGCTTTAGATACCGTTAGTAGAATACCAAACAAGTATTATCGCGCGGTTAATTATTCGGTTGGCGATATAAACCAAATAGGCTCAAACTCTTTCGATATGGCAATAAAGTTTTTCGACCGTTTTATGAACGACAAAAACGAAGAAAACGAATTTTTACCTGAAGAGCCGTTTGTTGCGGGAGAAATAGTAAAAGGGAATTTGGTAGTTACCGCCACCGTAACGGTTGAAAAACTAAAAAAGGTTGAACTGTACGTTTCGGAACAAACGGTAAAACAATCGTCACGAGCATGGAAATGCGTTAAACCTATCGAGAAAGACGGAAAAGGGCAAATGAAATTTAGTTATGCGCCTTACTACACTTCGCAAATGGTGGTATTCTTCGTTAAAGCGGTGTATGAAAACGGCTTTGAAGTGTGCTCGAATATAGCGTGCAAAAGATTTAAAGAAAAAGAAGTTTTGCTAAAACATAGGGATAAAATCGTTTACTCTGGTAGAGAAAGGGGCGCTGAAAGTGTGTTCACCACACTAAACGCTAAAACTAACGGCTTTTGCGTTGACTCTAAAAACGGCGTTAGCGTAAAAAAAGGTCCTATGTCTATAGAAGGCGTTACGTCAAAAGGCGGGCTATTAACCTTCAAAATCGGTGCGGATAGATATAAGCCTGACGAATACGCTATGTTGATGATGGATTTGTTCGTTAAAGAGTCGGTGGAGATTACCGTGTCGTTGATAAGCAAGTATTTTGGCGAAAAGTGTGAGTATTTTACTACCGCGCATATAAAAGGCGGTAAAATTTGGCATAATTTATGTTTAGAGATGTCGCGTTTTAAGACGGCGGAAGGCAGAATTTTAAAGAGTTATAAAGATATCGAAGCGTTAAGCATCACTTGCACGGGCGAGTTTTTGGTTAATAACGTTTTGTGGGTATAAAAATGAATTTTAATTTAGGTGATAAGATTACCACTAAAAAACCGCATGCTTGTGGAGAGCGGGTTTGGACGGTTACTAGACTTGGCGCAGACGTTAAAATTACTTGCGACAAATGTGGGCGAAGCGTTTTTTTAAGTAAGGATAAACTAATAAGCATAATCAAAGCGGAAAAGTGACAATGGTTGTTCGTGAAAATTTAAAAGAGACACAACTTAATAAAACGAAAACTGAAAGGGGTTTAGTACTTTTTGCGCTTATCGTATCCGTGATAGTGCTAATATTTACTTTACTTGGTCACTTCGTATACTTTAACGTTAAGGTAGTGGGGTCGTCGATGTCGCCCACTCTTTACGGTGGAACGTTAAACAACGCTAACGGTGACTTGCTTTTTGCCAACAAGTTAATTGAACCTAAGCGTGGCGATATAGTTATTATAGCATTAGACGGTGAAAAAGACTGGATTATCAAGCGTGTTATCGCCGTTGAAGGCGACGTTGTTGATATTTATGGCGGTTACGTTTACGTTAACGGCAATAAAATAGAAGAGCCTTACGCAAACAACTACGGCGGAACGGAAGAACTGTTCTGGGAAGAATATACTTTGCAAAAGGGCGAATATTTTTACTTGGGCGACAACCGAAAACACAACGCCAGCAAAGACAGTAGAGCAAGCGGAAAACCTTGTAGTAGGGAAGAAATTATCGGCGTGGTAGAAAACTGGTCGATTGCGGTAAAGAACGTGATAAGGGAGATAATATATCTACCGCAAAATATTTTAGGTTTGTTTTCTTAAAAAAGGGGTAAGTGATGATCCTAATAAAAAATAGACTAATTTTCGGCACGATACGAAAATTTATAAAATTTATTTTCGGTTCAATATATAAAGTAGTAACTTTTTTGTCTCTTCAGTTTACCTTGTTGGTATTACTAATAGGCGCGGTATTATATTTTACCGGTGCGATGGACGTTAATCCCGTAATCGCCGTGATATTTTACGTACTTTTAGTTGCTTCGGTCATATTCGCCGTTATACTATCGATAGGGAAAATAGTAAAAAAGGACAAGCCTATTAGAAAACAAGGCGGAATGCAAATAATAAACAATCAACAAGAAGCAGAAGAAACAACACAAGTTTCAAATACGTTACCTACTGAAGAAAGGGTAGAAAAGTCTCAAATCCAAAGCGAAAGCCTCGTTAAATATTACACCGTAAAACAAAACCCCAACTATATAATGGCGGAGTATTTAGATAGATACGAACTTTATTACAAAACCCCACAAGGCTTAAAAAAAATAAGAACGGACTATAAAACCCGATAGGCAAGGAGATAAAAATGGTATATTTTGAAAACTTTACCGTCGACAAAATGAAAAAGAAAAAAAACAAATATTTGGCTATATTTTACTCGGCTCTTGCGATATACGTCGTGCTTAGCGTGGTGTTTTTCGTGTGGTATTTACAGTTACCGTACGCGTCGCCAACGATAAACTTAGTCAAAACTTTGCACCACGTTTTAACGGGAGTGTTCACTGCGGGCGCGTTTTTTTACTTAATGTTGCCTTATAAAAGAGTGAAAAATTATTATAAAGTTTCAGTTAATTTAGCGAAAGGAATAAAAGAAACTACAACGGCAAGTTTTTTAAGGTACGACGAAAATTTGCACGAAAAAGACGGCGTGGATTTTAAGGCGTTAGTTTTTTCGGAATATAACAAATACAAAAAAGATTTTTATGAACGAAAGGTCTTGGTTTTTTACGATAAAGAGTTTCCTAAGTTTGAAAAAGGGCAAAACGTAACGTTCATAACCCAAGGCAACGTTTTAATCAGTTACGAAATACTTTAAAGGAGAAAACAAAATGAGAGCAATTGTAACCGTAATAGGAAAGGACAAATCAGGAATAATAGCAAAAGTATCTACTTTGCTTGCAGAAAAAAACGTTAATATAGAAGATATTAGCCAAACCATAGTACAAGGCAACTTTACCATGTTAATGTTGTGCGACCTTTCGGACGCAACTTTAAATTTAAAAGAGATAAAGCAAGAACTATCGATTTTAGGCGAGAAAATAGGCGTGTCTATCCACGTTCAACACGAAGACGTATTTAACGTAATGCACAAGATATAAGGTGAAACATGCTAAATAGAAAAGAGATTTTAGAAACTATAAACATGGTCGAAAAGGAACATTTCGACGTTAGAACGATAACCATGGGCATCTCGCTATTGTCGTGCATTAGAAATAGCGCGAGCGAAACGGCTACTTTATGTTACGATAAAATTTGTAAAAAAGCCCAAAACATAGTTGCGGTTGCAAACGAACTCAGTGAAGAATACGGAATTCCTATAATCAACAAGCGCGTGTCTATTACTCCGGCAAGTATGCTAACGGCATCTTTCCCTGGCGAAGAAGTGGTTTTAGCAAAAGCGTTAGACCGCGCTGCAAAGGAAATAGGCGTTGACTTTTTGGGTGGATATTCCGCTTTAGTACATAAAGGGATGACGTCTTTCGAACGCAGTTTTATAGAAAGTATTCCAGAAGCATTGTCGGTTACCGAGCGTATGTGTTCTTCGGTAAACGTGGGCACTTCAAAATCGGGAATTAATATGGACGCCGTTAAATTAATGGGCGAAACTATAGTTAAAACGGCACAAATTACTAGAGATAAAGATGGTTTGGGCTGTGCTAAACTCGTTGTATTTTGCAACGCCGTTGAAGACAATCCGTTTATGGCGGGCGCATTTCACGGCGTAGGCGAGGGAGAAACGGTAATAAACGTTGGCGTTTCCGGTCCAGGCGTAGTTCACCACGCGTTAAAGCACGTTAAAGGTCAGCGCTTAGACGAAGTTGCTGAAACGATAAAGAAAACGGCTTTCAAAATAACAAGGGCGGGTCAACTAATCGCAAAAGAAGCGTCGAAAAGACTTTGTGCGGAATTTGGTATCGTAGACTTATCTCTTGCGCCCACCCCCGTTATGGGTGATAGCGTTGCGCATATTTTAGAAGAAGTGGGGCTTGATAGTGTCGGCGCACACGGAACTACCGCAGTTTTAGCAATGCTTAACGACGCGGTTAAGAAAGGTGGCGTTATGGCAAGTGGTCACGTTGGCGGTTTGTCGGGCGCGTTTATACCCGTTAGTGAAGATATCGGTATGATAAACGCCGCAAAGAGCGGAGCAATATCTTTAAGCAAACTTGAAGCGATGACGGCGGTTTGTAGCGTTGGTATAGATATGGTTGCAATACCAGGGGACACGCCTGCTTCAACTATTAGTGGAATGATTGCAGACGAAATGGCAATAGGAATGATAAATAATAAAACCACTGCGGTTAGGGTAATACCCGTTCCCGGCAAAACGGTGGGTGAAAACGTAGAATTCGGCGGGTTACTCGGCAACGCGCCAATTATGGCGGTTAGTCCTTATGGTTGCAGTGACTTTATCAACCGTGGTGGAAGAATGCCTGCACCTATTCACAGTAATAAAAACTAATAAAAGGAAATAAAAAAGTGACAAAAAAGTATATTTGGGCAACTGAAGATATTTATCCAAGTATCGAGAGTTGGGAAAAAGAATACGCATCCGTTTTAAGCGAGACCGACTTTTCTCGTTATAAAAACACGCTAAATACCGAAGAAGGATTTTTATCGTGTATGAAGGCTATTGAAAAGATAGAGCGTAAAATAGAAAAGTTGAGTGTTTATGCGACTATGTTACACGATACCGATACTACGGATAGCGTTTACGACGGGTTGGTTTCTAAAATTACTGCGCTCGCCGTTGATTTTTCTTCTCAAGTATCTTTTATCACACCCGAATTAACCGCGTTAAGCGAAAAAAAATTGAACTCTTATATCAATTCGCCCGCGCTTAAAGAATACGATTACACGTTAAAGTGCTTAAAGAACGAAAAGGAGCACGTTTTAAGCGAAAACGAAGAAAAACTTCTTGCGGAGAGCGGAAACGCATTGTCGTCGTTTAGAGAGATATTTACTAAGATAGACAACGCCGACCTACCGCTTAAAAAGATAAAACACGAAGGGAAAAGCATACCGTTAAGTCACGGCGTTTACAGTGTTTTATTGCACGGAACGGATAGGAAATTGAGAGAAAAGGCGTATAAAAGTTATTATAGAACTTATCTTTCATTAATTAACGTTATATCGGCAACTTATAGTGGTAGCGTTAAGAAAGACGTTTTCTTATCGAAGGTAAAAAAATACGAAAGTTCGTTATCTTGCGCGCTTAAAAAAGAAGACGTACCCGAGATAGTTTATCACAATCTTATATCTTCCGTTCACCAAGCGTTGCCCGTTTTACACGAATATATAAACGAAAAGAAAAAGGCGCTTAAACTAGACAAAATGTATATGTACGATATGTACGCGCCTATAACCGAAAATCCAGGTTTATCACTTGATTATGAAAAGGCTTACGAACTAGTAAAAGAAGGTTTGTCACCTTTAGGTAAAGAGTATGCCGAGTTGCTTTGTAAAGCACACGACGAGCGTTGGATAGACGTTTATGAAAAAAAAGGGAAAAGAAGCGGTGCTTATAGCATTTCGGTTTTCGATACTCATCCCTTTGTTTTGCTTAACTATCAACCGACCACACACGACGTTTTTACGATAGCGCACGAGTTAGGTCACGCAATGCACTCTTATTTTTCGTCTAAAAATCAACCGTACGCAAAAGCGGACTACCGCATTTTCGTGGCAGAAGTTGCAAGCACGGTTAACGAAGTGTTGTTAATTTACCACTTGTTAGAGAAAGAACAAGACAAGGGTTTAAAAAAATATTTGCTAACCTATCTTTTAGAAATGATACGAACCACGTTGTTTAGGCAAACTCAGTTTGCCGAATTTGAAGCGTATTCACACGGCGAGATAGAAAAAGGCAACCCGTTAACGAAAGACGGAATGTGTAAAAAGTACGCAGAGATTAACAAAGAGTATTACGGCAACGCGATAGAGAGTGACGATTATATTAAATACGAATGGGCAAGAATACCGCATTTTTATCGCGCGTTTTACGTTTACAAATACGCAACGGGAATAATCAGTGCGTTAGCGATAGTAAACAGAATAAAGACTGAAGGGCAAAAGGCGGTAGACGATTATTTTGCGTTCTTGTCTTCGGGTGGGTCGAACGGGCCGGTAGAACTTTTAAAAATAGCGGGCGTAGACCTTACTACTAAAAAGCCGTTTGAACAAGCGTTAAAGGTATTTGAAGATACTCTCAAAAAATACGAGAGTATAGACTAAGGAGGAAAGAGAATGAAGAAGAAACAATTGGGCGATATGCCACACAGTTTAGAAGCCGAACAATCGTTGCTCGGTTGCTTGCTTATCGACCCTAAAATTCAGGTAGAAATCTCGGCGTATTTGAAAGAAGACGATTTTTATGCCGAAACGCATAAATACATTTTTTCAGCGATGACCGAAATAATAAAGGCTAATCAGCCGGTAGACTTGGTTACGCTAACAGACCTACTTGAAAAGAAGGGTGAGTTAGAGCAAGCGGGCGGAATAGAATACATAGCAACGCTAACCGACGTTATGCCGTCGTCTGCGAACTATTCGCGTTATCTTGATATAGTTACGCGAGATAGTTTGTTGCGCAACCTAATCAAAGGCTCTTCCGAAATAATTACGGAATGTAGGCAAAGTACCGATAAGTCTAAGTCGCTTGCTTTTGCCGAAAAGAAAATTTTTGATATCTCCAACACCGCCGATACGAGTTCAATGGAAAAAATCGGCAACGTTATTCCCGTAGTAATGAACAAGTTCGACGAACTTAGTAAGGATAAGAGCAGTTATAGGGGAATAAAGACCAACTTCAAAGGGCTTGACAACTTGCTTAACGGCTTACATAATAGCGACCTTATGATACTTGCAGCCCGTCCTGGCGTTGGTAAAACTTCGCTTGCGATGAACGTTGTAGAAAGTCTTGCTTTACAAGGCTATTCGTGTGCGGTATTCTCACTAGAAATGAGCAAAGAGCAATTAGTTCAAAGAATGTTATGTTCGGTTGCAGGCGTTTCTATGTCTAACGCACTTCGTGGTCAAATGAATAGAACGGAGTGGCTAAAAATTGCAAAAGCAAGAGAAATGCTATCGAACACCAAAATATTTATCGACGATTCTTCGTTAATTACTCCGCAAGAAGTTTTGTCTAAGTGCAGAAGGTTAAAGAGAAAGAACGGCTTAGACTTCGTTATGATAGACTATATTCAATTAATGACGGCAGAAAACAAAAAGAGCGATAACCGTCAACAAGAGATTTCGGAAATTTCAAGATACTTAAAAATTCTTGCAAAAGAAATAAACGTGCCCGTGTTAGCCCTTTCACAATTATCTCGTGCGGTAGAATCGCGTAAGGGTAGACCGCAACTTTCAGACCTGCGTGAATCGGGTGCAATCGAACAAGACGCAGATATAGTTATATTTATTCACCGTCCTGACAAATCGGCAACGGAAAAGGAACTTGCCGAAGGAACGGTTCAACCCAACGTTGCCGAAATCATCGTTGAAAAGCATAGAAACGGTTCGCAAGGCGTGGTTAAACTATACTTCAAGGGCGAATGCACTAAGTTCTTAAACCTTACTGAGAGCGGAGAGCCCGAAGATAGTTTGGACGGAGAAAATTCTAATAAAATAAACAGCGGTTACGAAGCGCTTCCCGAAAGAGAGAAAGAGACGGAACCGCAACCCGTTAGTTCAATAGACGACGAGATTTTTTAGTATGCAGACCCTAATAGAAAAAATAACGCCCGAAAGTTTAGAAAAAGCAAAGCGTATTATCTTAGATAACGGCGTTATAGGAATGCCTACCGAAACGGTATACGGCCTCGCAGGGAACGGATTTTCAGCGGAGTCGGTAAAAAAAATTTACCAAGTCAAAGGTCGCCCGTCGGACAACCCGCTTATTTGTCACGTTCATAGCGGTTACGACTTAAATAGTTTGGTTTATATTGAGCACGACTACGTTTACGACTTGATGAAAAAGTTTATGCCAGGCCCGTTAACGTTAGTTTTTAGGTCGAAAGGAGTTATAGTTAAAGAAGCGACTTGCGGTGGAGATACGCTTGCAATAAGAATGCCGTCGCATGAAGGTTGTCAGCGGTTTTTAGAGAGTGTGAATTTGCCTATCGTTGCGCCAAGCGCCAACCTTTCAAAACACACTTCTCCCGTAAAAGCCGAACACGTCTACCAAGACTTAAACGGGAAAATTCCGCTTATTTTGGACGGCGGTAAATGTTCGGGCGGAATAGAAAGCACGGTGCTCGACGTGACGGGGGAAATACCCAGAATACTTCGCGCAGGGTTGGTAACGCAAGAGATGATAGTGGCGGTAGTCGGCGGTTGTGAAATTGCCGAGCATAAAGAAACCGATAAGGTAAGATCACCAGGGGTTAAATATTCGCATTATAAACCAAGATGTGAGACTAAACTGTTCTCTGTATCGCAAATCGACCAAGCGAAAAAGTTTTATTTAGAGAGTGAAGAGACGGGGAAAAAAGCGTACGTAATGTGTTCAAACGCCGTTGCAAAAGAGTTTGGCGCGTTTAACGTATTAAACTTAGGTGACACGGAAGAAGAAATCGCCTTTAACTTATACGACAAACTTCTTGAAGGCGAAAAAAAAGCGGACGTAATAATCGCCATATCCATGCCCGACGAAAAGGGCGTAAACATGGGTATAATGAACAGGTTAACTAAATCGTGTGGGTAAAAAGATGAAAAAAACCAAAATATTATTCGTATGCACGGGGAACACGTGCAGAAGTCCCATGGCGGAAATAATATTAAAAAACAAACTAAAACTTGCGGGGATAACTGATATTCAAGTTAAAAGCGCGGGAATAAGCACGGAAAACGGGCAAAAAATAAGCGTTAATTCACGAAAGGCGTTAAAGGCGTTGGGGCTTAATGCGTATTCTTTCCGTTCAACTCAGTTAACAAGGTCTATGTTAGAAAAAAGCGACTTAGTGATATGTATGACCGAAAGGCATAAAACCACGCTATCGGGATATTCTAACGTGCTCTCTATTTCGGAGATAACAAAAGGGGCGGATGTTTTAGACCCTTACGGTCAAGATTTGAAGGTATATATAAAAACGTCGCATCAAATAGAAGATGCGTGCAATATAATTCTACAAAAAATTTTACAGCAAAAAGGAGAAGAATAATGAAAATTGCAATAGGTTGTGATCACGGCGGAATAAACTTAAAACCGTTTTTACTCAAATATTTACAAGAAAACGGTTACGAAGCGGAAGATTTTGGTTGCTTTAACGGGGAAAGCGTTGACTATAACGATTACGCTGTTAAAGTTTGCCAAGCGGTAAAAGATAAACAATGCGATTTAGGTATTTTGATTTGTGGAACGGGAATAGGAATGAGTATAGTAGCCAACAAAATAAAGGGTATACGTTGCGCTCATTGTTCAGACGTTTTCAGTGCAAAAATGACTAGAGAACACAACGACGCAAACGTTTTAGCGTTTGGTGAAAGGGTTATAGGCCCAGGTTTAATGATCGAAATAGTTAACGCATTTTTAACTACTCCTTTTTCTAACGGCGAAAGGCACGTTAGAAGGGTAGAAAAAATCAAAGCGTTAGAAGAAAAAAACTTCAAATAAACAAATAAGAAAAGAGGGAAAAAATGAAAAAAGTAACAAAGGCAATAATACCAGCGGCAGGGCTTGGGACTAGATTTTTACCGATAACCAAAGCAGTTCCAAAACCAATGCTATCTGTTATAGATAAGCCGACCATCCAGTATATAATGGAAGAATTACAATCTGTTGGCATTACTGACGTTGTAATAGTAGTAAGTCCCGATAGCGACGTTATAGTAAAACATTTCTCGCCCAATCCTTCGCTAGAAGAACGTTTACTAAGCGACGGCAAAGACAAACTATATTCTATTGCGATGGAAACGCTTAAATTTAACGTAAATTTTGTTTTGCAAGAAGTGCCAAACGGGCTTGCGGGCGCTATATTGTGTGCCGAACCGTTTATTAACGGCGAGCCGTTCGCCCTTCTTTTAGGCGATGAACTCATTTACGCCGGTGAAAACGATAAACCGTGCATTAAACGTTTGGTGGAAATATTTGAAGAAACGGAAAAAAGCGTTATTGCCACTATGGAAGTGTTTGGTGACGACGTATCGAAATACGGCAACATAGGCATAGCAGAAGAAACCGACGGGGTTATGAAAGTTGATAAACTTTTAGAAAAGCCATCTATCAATCAAGCGTTGTCGAACAACGCTATAATCGGTAGATACGTTTTAGACGGTAAGGTTATGGATATGATAAAAACCTTAAAACCGCGCGGAAACGAAATATGTTTCACCGATTGTTTGGATGAGTTGGCAGGCTCTGGCGAATTGCTTGCAAGTAATTTTGAGGGTATTCGTTACGACGTTGGCGACAAATTAGGTTACGTTCGTGCAAACGTAGAATATGCGCTTAGAGATAAAGACTTAAAAGAAGACGTTAAAGAATTCATTAAAGAGATAGCAAAAACACTGTAAATGATACAAAAATATTGTCCAAATTGTCTAACGACGCTGTCGTCGTTTTATAAAACGGGAATGCTCGGTTGTCCCGAGTGTTACAAAGTCTTTGAAAGAGAAATACTAATCACCTTGAAAAAAATTCAAGGCGGTACTTTTCACGTTGGCAAAAAACCAACCGTTTCCGAAGAAGACAAGGGTTTAATAAACGAATATAGACACTTACTTGCTGAAAAAGAGCGCGCAGGTATAGAAGGCAGGTTTATGGAAATGGCAAAACTATCCGAAAGGATAGCTGAGTTAAACGAAACTCTAAAAAGGCGGGGTCTTATATAATGGAAAGAAGCGTAGAACTTTTTAGGGGCAATATAATAATGAGCCGTGTTAGGCTTGCAAGGAACTTAAACGGCTATCCCTTTTCGGTGACCGACCAAACTCTTTCTCGAGAGATAGTAAAAAAGGTAAACCGCGCGATAGTAAAGTGTGGGACTTTCAATTTATATTATATGTCTAACTTTTCAGACGTTAAGTTAGAAGCGATGAAAGAGAAATACCTAATAAGCCAAAACCTTATCGACAACCGTTCGGCAGGTGCGGTGCTTATCAGTGCCGACAAAAGCGTTTCCGTAATGGTGTGTGAAGAAGACGTTATTAGGGAACAATGCTTTATGAAGGGATTGCGCGTTGCCGAAGCGTATAAAAAACTAAGCGTTATAGACGACGAGTTGATAAAAAATTTAGACGTTGCATTCGATAAAAAATTCGGGTATCTAACGGCTTGCCCCACTAATTTAGGAACGGGGCTTAGGGCTTCGGTTATGATGTTTTTGCCCGCACTTACCGAAAGCGGAAAAATTTCCGACCTTGTCGAAGAAGCCCAACGGTTAGGCTTAACCGTTCGTGGTAACTACGGCGAAGGCAGTGACGCTGAGGGGTACAACTATCAAATAAGCAACGAAACCACGCTAGGCGTTTCTGAAGAAGAAATACTTTTCCAAGTAGAAAAGGTGGTAGAGCGCATTTGCTCGGCAGAGCGTGACGAGATGGAACGGTTATTCGGCAAACGTGAATTAAAAACAATGGACAGGGCGAAAAAATCGTTCGGTATATTAACTAACGCCGTGCTACTTAATTATGAAGAATTTTTAAGACACTTAGCACAGGTAAAATTAGGCGCGATGTTGGGTATGATAGATATAACGGACGTGGAGAAGTTAGACGATTTGATAGTTTCGGTACGCCCCGCGTCATTATGCGAACAGTACGGCAAAGTGCTTTCTCAAACGGATAGGGATTTGTTCCGTGCCGAACTCGTTGGCAAACAGTTATTAAAGTTAAAGGAGTAAAAAATGTATTACGAAGGTTTTTCAAGTAACGTTCAACAAGCAATCGACGTTGCAACCATGCTTGCTAAAAAAGTCGGATGCAAATATATAGGTAGCGAACACATTTTGTTTGGGTTGTTAAACGTTTCTGACGGAAGAGCGGCGTCTATTTTACGCGAAGCGGAAGTAGATAACGATAGATATTTGTTGTATTTTCAAAAGACCATAGATAAAACGTTAATAATTCCCGGCAACATGTTCACGCCGAGAACTAAACATATATTAGAAAAATCGATAGAGTTTTCGCTCAAAGCCCGCACGGGTTACGTTGGGACGGAACACGTTTTGCTTTCCGTTTTAGTCGATTACGACAATACCGCGGTTAGCATTTTAAGGCATATGAAAGTCGACGTTGACGGCATGATAGACGAGCTTGAGAACACTTTGTTTAGCGGATATATCGAAGACGACGGGGAAGACGAGACGGACAGTATTTTTTCAAAAGCGTTCGCTACGCAAAACGGTAACGGTAGGGCTAAGACCGAAAAAGACACGCAATCCGACGGCGGAGAACTTGGCGAACTTTCTAAATTTGGTGTAAACTTAAACAAACAAGCAACCGAAGGACGTTTAGACCCCGTTATCGGTAGAAAAAAAGAGATAGATAGAGTTATACAAATATTATCTAGAAGAACGAAAAACAATCCCGTTTTAATCGGTGAGCCGGGCGTTGGTAAAAGCGCCGTGGTAGAAGGGCTTGCTCAAGCCATAGTAAAGGGAAACGTTCCCGAAATTTTAAGCGATAAAATAGTGTTTTCATTAGATATTGCAGGCATGCTTGCCGGCGCAAGATATCGTGGCGACTTTGAAGAACGTCTTAAAATGGCGATAGAAACGGTCAAACAAAACGGAAAAATCATTTTATTTATAGATGAAATTCATAATATAGTAGGCGCGGGCAGTACGGGTGAAGGGAATATGGACGCTGCAAATATTCTTAAGCCGATGTTGTCCCGTGGCGAATTGCAAACGATAGGTGCAACCACTATAGACGAGTATAGAAAATATATCGAAAAGGACAGCGCGTTAGAGCGCCGTTTCCAACCCATAATGGTAGACGCGCCAAGCGTAGAAGAAACGGTAGAAATATTAAAAGGTCTTCGCGATAAATACGAGTCGCATCACGGCGTAAGTATCCCTGATGAAGCGATAATGTCCGCAGTAACTCTTGCGGATAGATATATAACGGACAGGTTTTTTCCAGATAAAGCAATAGACCTTATAGACGAAGCGTGTTCAAGGGTTAGATTAGACAGTTATAACTCGCCTGTAGGCGCAAAACAAAAAGAAGCCGAACTCAATCGCCTTACCGCAGAGAAGAACGAAGCAAAGCGTAGGGACGACTTGGAAAAGGCGATAAAAATCAATAAAGAAATCGAGCGTGTAAATAAAGAACTAGACGAGATTAGGCAAACGGCTAACAAGTTTAACGGCGCTCGTGAAAAACTTAAAATTACGGGTGACGACGTTGCAAAGGTAGTTAGCAACTGGACGGGTGTTCCCGTGGTGAAACTAACCGAAACTGAAGCGCAAAAACTTTTGGGGCTTGAAGAAGTTCTTCATCACCGAGTAATCGGTCAAGAAAACGCGGTGAAAGCCGTTTCGGACGCTATTAGGCGTGCTCGTGCGGGGCTAAAAGATCCCAACAGACCGGTCGGCTCGTTCATATTCGTAGGGCCAACGGGCGTGGGTAAAACCGAACTAACCAAGGCGCTTTCGGAAGCGGTATTCGGCAACGAAAACTCGCTTATCAGGGTAGATATGAGCGAGTATATGGAAAAACATTCAGTAGCCAAAATGGTTGGCGCGCCTCCCGGATACGTCGGGTTTGACGAAGCGGGACAGTTAACCGAAAAGGTGAGAAGAAAACCGTATTCGGTAGTTCTTTTTGACGAAATAGAAAAAGCACATCCCGACGTGTTTAATATAATGTTGCAAATATTAGACGACGGAAGACTAACCGATAGTAAGGGTAGAGTAGTAGACTTTAAGAATACTATAATCATAATGACGTCTAACGTGGGTGCGACTACGGTTGCTAAGAGCGCGCCGTTAGGGTTCTTGGGTAGTGCAACGGCAGAATACGATAAAATGTGCGACAAGTATATGGACGCACTAAAAGACAAATTCCGTCCCGAGTTCTTAAACCGTATAGACGATATAATAATATTCAACAAACTCGGCAAAGAAGAAACCGCAAAAATTGCTTCGTTAATGCTAGCAAGTTTGCGTAGAAGACTTGCCGTTCTCGACGTAAAACTCGAAATAACCGATTCGGCTATGGATTTAATTACCGAAAAAGGTTATGATAACGAATACGGAGCAAGACCGTTAAAACGTGTTATTCAACGTTATATAGAAGATAGGTTGAGCGAAGAAATATTGCTTGGTAACCTAAAAGAAAAATCAACGGTTACGATAGACGCGGTAAACGGAGAATTCGTTATAGAAAAATAAAAAGTTAAAGGTGGCAAAACAAAAACCTTGCCACCTTTTCTTATGCATTAAATTTTCAAAAAAACGCATAATATTTTAGATGAAAACTACACGTTTTGTTACGCTTAAAAATTATTTTGCGATTATAACCGCTATTATTTTTATGTTTTTTGGCTTCGGATTTTCCACAAAAAGTTATCCGCCACACCCAAAAAATCCGCAAGAATTAGTATTGCGCGCCGAGTTTTATACGTCGTACCCCGCATCGTCGCCAGAACGAAAAAGCAACATAGCCCTTGCCGTTTCTAAAATCAACGGTTATTTTTTAGAAGTTGGCGGAGTTTTTTCGTTTAATAAAGTAGTGGGGGATAGAACGCTAGATAGTGGCTTTAAGAACGCAAAAATAATCGTAAACGGTAGGTTTACAGACGGCGTCGGCGGTGGAATATGCCAGGTTTCAACTACGCTATATAACGCCGTTTTACTGTCGGGCTTAAAAATAATAGAATATCACCCGCATAGTTTAGTCGTAAGCTATATCGCTCCGTCGTTCGACGCAATGGTTAATTCAGGCGGTGCGGACTTAAAATTTCAAAACACAACCGATAACCCTATTGTGATTTGCGCCACGGCAAACGGCTCGGTGCTAAAAATATCCGTACTTGGCGAGCCAATGCAAGAAAAATATTTTAGGCAAAGCGTGGTAACCGAAACTATTTCCGCACCAGATACCGAAATTATAGTGGATGAAAAGGGGGAATATCCCGAGATTTTAAACGGCGAGAGAAAGGTGGTTTGCTACGGAAAAGAAGGTCTAAAAAGTTTGGGCTATTTAATAAAACATAAAAACGGAAAACTGGTTTCGGTAACACAAATAAGAAAAGACACCTATAAACCAATGCGTGGACTAATAGTAGAAGGTAGAGCATTAGAAATTCCCGAAAAAAATTGAGCTAAAAATAAAAAATAAATTAAATAGTAAAAAAATATCTAAAAACTTTGACAAACCTTAAAAATTATGGTAACATACCTATGCTAAATTAATATTTATAAAACATTTAAGCGTTTTGGAGAAGTACCCAAGTGGCTCAAGGGGCTCCCCTGCTAAGGGAGTAGCATGTTTATAGCGTGGCGCGGGTTCAAATCCCGCCTTCTCCGCCACGGGAAAGGACACCGATATTGGTGTCCTTTTTTCGTGGCGTAAAAAAGGAATAGGGATTTAAACGAAGTTCTCGGTAGTGCAACGGACGAGCATTAGGAGAAAATTGCGTTAGCAATTTGTCCGAAGGACTAAACAGTGGACACCCACTGTTTATCGGAGAAGGGCGCACAGGCGCAAATCCCGCTTATCTACCGCAAAGAGCGATTCTATTTGAACCCAAATAGAGTCGCTTTTTCTATTACAATTTTAAAATATATATTCATTAAAGGCAACCCTGGAATAATCTTTGATTTTGAAAGACTTAAAGCAGAAAATACGCACTGGACGACTCAACCAAGAGATGAATAGTTGATTTCATTAAAAAGTAAAAAGCCCTTAAACAAGGGCTTTTACTATATCAATGAACATATTAAAATATTTTATCTAAAATCTCTTAAAAGAATAGAAAATTCTTTAATATAATAATCACTTATCTTTAAGTTTAAAACATATTCGATTATTTCAACTATCTTTAGATTAAATTCGTTTTCTTTAATGTCGCTTTTAATTTTTTTAGAAATTAAATAAAATTGCAAGACAGTTATATTCGTGTCAATTTTTTTCAATTTATTTTTAAATATGAACTCAATTTCATCAATATAACTTCTTATTGTTTTGATATCTTTATTTAGGATTTCAAAACAAAAATTATATTTATCCGCTGATTCACAAGCATTTTCAAACAGTATTTTACCAAAAATATTATAATCTTTAACAAAGTCGTGTATACTGTTTAATGTTTTATTTAGCAACTTTTTTTGTTCTATTTTAAATTGAACCAATGATGTAGAAAAAATTAAAATCGCACTACATGATATACCTATGAAATAATCATTTAAAAAATTAAGCCATTTAATTAGTTCAAAAGAATTTAATATAATTGACACAACAATGGAAAAAATACTTATTAATGTACTAATAAAAAATGTCCACTTGCAAACTTTCATACATTAATCCCACGTTATTTTTAATACTTTTAACTTTAAATTACTTCCAAGAACTAAGCAACTACCCTCAACAGTTTCCTTTTCATTTTCCTTTAATGTGTGGATATTATATATTGAATTAAGATAAGTTCCATTTGAATCGTATATTCCAATTTGAACATGTACAGTATAAATTGCATCTGTTTTTCCTGTCCCAACTATTTCATAACTATATGAGCCAGGTGCTCCTATGATTATTGTACCACTAGTCCCACTTGAATCTCCTACAACTCCTCCATTATTTTCTGTACCGGGAATAAATTTTAAATTCTCAACTACAAATAAACCTTTATTCCCACATGCTGTAAAAGAAATAAGCATAACAAATAGTAAAAA
>CAJGCK010000007.1 GCA_904501795.1 uncultured Clostridia bacterium | reverse complement strand
TTCCTTTCTTTGTTCGGGTGTGTACTTGTTAAATTTTTGTCCTTTTTTTGCCATAGAAAAAACCTCCTATGAAAATTATATCATAGAAGGTTTTTTTATTAGCCTTTTTTATTGTGTGAACTAAATGGGGTTCACTTCAAAATTCGTTAGCCTTTTTTACGTTTTTTATTAATCTCTTCCGCCGTCGTTAATATAAAGTATGCCTAAACAGTCTTCACCACAGTGGCTAGTTATAGTCCCGCCTGCACGGGTCACGTAAATTTTCTTAAAGCCCGTTTGTTCCAAGAAAGAACGTGCGGTGTTTATTACGCTCTCGTCCGCAGTAGTATACGTTACGAACGCAACTGAAAGGTCGGGGTTATCAAACATTTGCAAGGTATCTTGGCAATAATTTTTAACAACGTGTTCGAACGAGCCCCTATATTTTTTACCAGGCACCATTTTACCATCTTTAACGATAATTTGCGGGTGAATTTTTAATAGGTTTGCACCAAATAGCGCAAGTGCTGAACAACGACCGCCTTTATGCAAGTAGTCTAACCTTTTAAGTTCGAAACTTGCTTGAACGAAAGGTACGCGTTCTAAACATTTTTCGTAAATTTCTTTTGCATCTTCCCCTTTTTTAACAAGTTCCGCGCCGTAAATTGCAAGTAACGCTATGCCCGTTGAAAGACTTTTCGTGTCTACAACGTAAACGTTCTTAAACTTTTGAGCCGAGCGCACTGCGTTGGCGTAAGTGCAAGATAGTTCGCTAGATAAAGAAAAATGAACTACCGCGTCGTTATCCTTTAAAAGCCCCGAAAAATATTCGTCAAACTGAAATTCGTTTACAGCGCCCGTTTTGGGTAAAATCTTGGTGCGGTTTACAAACTCTATAATTTCGTCTACCGTAACTTCACCGTCTTGTTTCATTTCGTCGCCTAAAAATACTTGAAAGGGAACGATGGAAATAGAATATTCTTTAATCAACTCTTTAGTTAAGTCTATGGTGGATTCTGCCGATATTGCTATTTTCATTTTAAGTTTCTCTCCAAAAAAATATTCGTTTACTATATTTTACATTATATTTTAATTAAATCAATCAATTTACATTTTTTTAAACTCTAAACTTTGTTTTTACAAAATAGAGTTTTTTTATCTCTCTCTACCGACGGTAGAATAAGCCCGTTTTGGCTCAAAAACGCTTGCTTATTATCGATTTTTGTGGTAAAATAAAAATATGGACGTAAAAGAAAATCTCGCTCAAAATTTAATTTTATATAGAAAATCTAAAAATTTAACGCAGTTAGAACTTGCCGAAATTCTTAATTACACCGACAAAGCGGTTAGCAAATGGGAGCGTGGCGAATCGGTGCCTGACCTAGCGGTTTTACACCAACTCGCTCAATTTTACGGCGTTACTATCGACGCCTTAGTTCAACCGCCCAAACCCGTTAGTCAATTTAAACCGTTAAATTTACCTAAAAAGCGTTTTCTTATTTGTTTGCTTTCAACCGGCTTGGTTTGGCTTATTGCGACCCTTTGTTTTGCTTTCTTAGGCATTATTATCCCTTCGCTTGAACAAACGTGGTTGGCGTTTATCTACGCTATTCCTATAACTTGCATCATTATGCTTGTTTTAATGTCGGTATGGGGCAAATCTATCTCTAACGCGGTAGTAACTTCCCTTCTCGTATGGTCCACTATAACGGCGGTGTTCTTGACTCTATTAAACACGCTTTTAACCCCCGTCAATAATTTGTGGATGATTTACCTTATAGGTATCCCCTTACAAATACTTATAATTTTATGGTTCTCATACCGAAAAATTAAATAATCTTTTAAATTTTAAGCACCGCGACGGTTACGTCGCGGTGCTTTTTTCTTTTATGAAATATATTTATATTATCTTTATATTATCTTTACCATTTAGGCTAATCTATTTTCTTACCGAGCCGTTGCCGTAAGCAAAAAACTTAGTAGTAACTAGCGCGCCCAAGCCCATAGGTCCACGCGCGTGCAATTTTTGGGTGCTTATGCCTATTTCCGCACCTAAGCCGAACACAAACCCGTCTGTAAACCTTGTAGACGCGTTGTGATAAACGGTAGAAGAATCTATCTCGTTCATAAACTTTTCAGCCCTAGTTTTGTCTTCGGTAATAATACTCTCGCTATGCCCCGTACTATGCTCGTTTATATGTGCAATCGCTTGTTCCATCGTGTCTACCGTTTTTACTGATATTATCGGCCCACCGTATTCGGTATAAAAATCTTCTTCGGTGGCTAAAACACCGCTTTTAAGCACTTGTTTAGCGCGAGCGTCTACCCTGATTTCAACTTGCTTTTCGGCAAGTTTTTTTGCGATACGTGGTAACGCTTCTTCTAAAACAGTTTGGTGAATTACTAAAGATTCGCAAGCGTTACATACGCTATATCGTTGGGTCTTGGCGTTAAAAATTACATTAACCGCCTTTTCGATATCGGCAAATTTATCTACGTAAACGTGGCAGTTGCCAGAGCCCGTTTCTATGATAGGTATAGTAGCGTTATCCACCGTCGCCTTAATTAAAGACGCGCTTCCTCGTGGGATAAGTAGGTCGATATACTTTTTAAGTTTCATAAACTCTTTAGTCGTTTCACGCGAAGTGTCTTCTATAACGGTTACGGCGTATGGATTTACTCCTTTATCTTTAAGAGCTTCCCTTATAACCGAAACCATCGCTATATTTGAGTTTATGGCGTCGCTACCACCTTTTAGCACCACTGCGTTTTTAGTCTTAAAACATAGCGCGAAAGCGTCTGCAGTTACGTTGGGGCGAGATTCGTATATAATGCCTATTACGCCGAACGGAACAGTCTTTTGCTCTACGAAAATGCCTTGCGCTTCGTTTCTATACGAGTAAACGCTTTTATCAAGCGGGGTTTCAAGCGAAGCAACTTGTTCTATCCCTTCGGCAATACCTTCAATAACCCTATCGGTTAGCAAAAGCCTATCTATAAACCCGTCCGTCTTACCGCTAATTTTAGCATTCTCAACGTCTATTTTGTTTTGGGTTTGTAAATATTCTTTTCTTTCTCTAATAAGTTTTGCGGTATGTAATAACGTTGCGTTAATTTCCGCGTCGGTTAAGTTTTTAAGTTGGTTTGACGCTTGTTTTGATAATGCGCCTATTTCGTTTAAGTTAATCATTTGCTTTCTCTTTTACTTTTTTTTAAAATTCTTAAAAGTCTTTTCTTGACTTTAACTCTAAAATGAAAAAATTTTAGCACCGCTTTACGCCTAGACTTGTTTTTATACCATTTTTCCACCTTTCTTAGATACTTTTCATCTGTGGCTTCTATAAATTTTTTACCTTTGTAAAAGCCTTTCATAACGCCGATAATTTGGTCGTTTGATACCGTTTCAAGTTCAATTTGACTGTCACCGCAAACGGCGTATTGACCGTTTTTCTCTGCTAATACTCTGTGCAAAACGTAACTGCCGTCTTTTCGAACATAAAAAATAACGTCGTAAACCTTTATAGGATTAGTTTTGGGCAATATTATAACCGACTGATGATTGTTTTTAAGCATCGGCCACATACTGTTACCCCTTGGTACGAACACTACCATGCCCTTTTCGTTAAGTTGTTTTTTATAATCAGTTTTTTCCATAATTATCTTTTTCTTTTTTACGTTTTTTTACCAAGAAATATAATCCGCAATAGACCAAAAGAACTAGAGCATAGCCCGACAAATCAATCAAAACGTCTATTACCGAAGCTCCGCGTTGGGATAGAATTTGAATACTTTCGTCCACCACCGCCACTAAAAGCCCTATCGCAAACAACTCGAAAAGATTTTTTATTGTCAGTCTATTAGATAGAGCGTATACCGTTATTATTTGAACGCTGAGCAGTGAAAACTCTAAAAAGTGAGCGAGTTTTCTTAAAAATAGCGGTGTGAATTTTTGCGAAAATGCGGTGGCAAAATTTTCACCGAACAACGTTGAAACCGCCGATATTAACGCCTTATAAGCCGAGCCCGAGCCTTCACTAGATATCGTTTTAGGTAGAGCGGAATTTATGAATATAAACGACAAAGTGAGCGTTATAGAGAAGTAAAGTATTATCTTTAAAACTGCTTTTTTATCTCTTTTGCCCACCTTTTATCTCCCATATTTAATTGTTAGTTTTTTTAGCGCGTCCGCATAACTTTTCTTAAAGTGTTTTTTTGCTATACGTACCGACCAGTTCTTTTCACTTATCGTGCCAGGAACGTTTATTCTATACTCGCTAGATAGTCCAAACACGTCTTGTATAGGGACGATAAACGCTTGCGACTTACTCTTGTAGCCTAGTTCAATAACCGCTTTTACAAAAGAAGCTTTGTCGCTAACCTGTCTATTAATATTCATCTTTTTTAGGCTACGGTTAACGCCCATTAGCAAGTTTGCCCTATCCCAGTCGTTAGAATTATCCCATAATCCCATTAACGTGTCGTTGTCGTGCGTGCCCGTGTAGCACACGCCGTTTTCCACCGCGTTTTCGGGTAAATACAAGTTGTCTGGGTCGCCGTTAAATGCAAACGAAAGTATTTTCATACCGGGAAGGTTTGCATATCTTAACAAGTCCCTAACCCCGTCGTCTATAATTCCAAGGTCTTCGGCAACTATTTTATCCCTTTTCACCTTTTCAAAAACTCTATCGAAAAGTTCTCTGCCGGGCGCACTCACCCAAACGCCTTGCGTAGCGTCTTTTGCACCGAAAGGTATTTCGTAATACCTATCTAACGCGCGAAAATGGTCTATACGAACGTAGTCGTATATTTTTAACGTGTTAGTTATCCTAGATACCCACCAACGTATACAGCCTTCTTTATTATTGTCGTAATCATAAAGGGGGTTACCCCAAAGTTGACCCGATTGAGAAAAATAATCGGGCGGAACTCCCGCAACTTTGGTGGGGTTTAAATCTTTGTCTAACTTGAATAGATTTGGGTTAAGCCACACGTCCACACTGTCTTGCGAAACGTATAACGGCATATCCCCCATTATTTTAACGCCCTTTTTATTGGCGTATTTTTTTAAGTTGAGCCACTGTTTTTTTGCGATAAACTGCAAAAAACGTCTAAACTCAATTTCTTCACTATGTGATAGAGCAAACGCTTTTAGCGCTTTTTTGTTGCGGTATTTATACTCTTTTTCCCATTCGTAAAAAGGTTTGTACCCGCTATGCTCTTTTATTGCCATAAACAAGGCATAATCGTAAAACTCTTTACCGTTTTTGAACTTAACGTATTCTAAAGAAGTTTTATCGTAACGATAAAAGGCTTTTCTTAAAAGCAAGTCTCTTACACGGTACAACTTTCCATAGTCGACCATTTTAACTTGCGAAGTCGCAAACTCTAGTTCGCGCTCGGTTAAAACGCCTTCGTCTTTCAAAGCGGATAAACTGATATAATAGGGATTAAACGAATTAGAGCATACCGAAGAATACGGCGAATTTCCCGAGCCCGTTTGAACGAGCGGGAGAATTTGCCATATCTTTTGGTTTGCACTCTCTAAATAATCTACGAATTTATAACTTTCTTCACCGAAATCGCCTATGCCGTATTTAGACGGCAACGAAAATATCGGCATTAAAATTCCGCTTTGTCTTTCCATTTATTATAATACTATATACGCTTCCCTTTCTGCTCCAACGCTTACGTATTTGATTTTGGTACCGAGTTGTTCTTCTAAGAATAAAATATAGTCGAGCGCTTCTTTAGGAAGGTCTTCTTTCTTTCTACATTTGCTAATATCCGCTTGCCAACCTTTTTTGGTCACGTAAACGGGTTTGTATTTGTCTAATTTTTGCGTGAACGGAAATTCGGTAGTAACATTCCCGTCAAGTTCGTAGCCAACGCAAACTTCTATCTCTTTCATATAACTCATAACGTCGAGTTTGGTTAGAGCAATTTCGTCAGCGCCTTGCATACGGATACCGTATTTACTTGCAACCACGTCGAAAGGTCCTACACGACGGGGTCTACCCGTTGCGGCGCCGTATTCTCCGCCTGCTTTTCTTAGTTCTTCTGCCTTTTCACCAAAATATTCAACGGTGAAAGGTCCTTCACCAACGCAAGTAGAATACGCTTTCATTATACCTATCGAAAGGTCTAATTTTAAGTTGGGCACGCCTGCGCCTATTGGTGCGTACGACGCTATGGTGTTTGAACTTGAAGTATAAGGATAAATACCAAAGTCTATGTCACGAAGTGCGCCGAGTTGCGCTTCAAACATTATTTTTTTACCTTGCTTGTTCGCTTCGTTTAAATATAAACCCGTGTCGCAAACGAAAGGCAATAGTTTTTTGCCGTATTCGGTAAGGTATTCCATCATACCGTCTAACGTTACAGGCTCTGCGTTATACACGTTGCTTATGGTCAAGTTTTTCCATTCAACAATGTCTTTTAACCTTTCTCTAAGCATTTCTAAGTCGAAAAGTTCGCCCATTCTTACCGCTTTTTTCATATATTTATCGCCGTATATAGGGCCTATGCCACGTTTGGTTGAACCGTATTTTTTATCAGCAAGTCGCGCTTCTTCTAAGCAGTCTTGCATTACGTTGTACGGCATGGTTATAACCGCTCTATCACTTATCTTTAAGTTTGCAGGCGTAATCTTGATACCCGCCGATTGCAATCTTCCCATCTCTTCTACGAGATGCTTTATGTCTACTACCATTCCGTTGCCCATTACGTTCACTACTTCTTCACGAAGTATACCCGAAGGCAACAAGTTTAATACGAATTTACCACGTTCATTTATAACGGTATGCCCCGCGTTGTTTCCGCCTTGGTATCTAACTACCACGTCGTAATCACTTGAAAGAAGGTCTACCATTCTTCCCTTTCCTTCGTCACCCCAGTTTATACCGCATATTGCTGTTAACATCTTCTTCTCCTTTCGGCTTTTAGCCCTTGTTTTTTACGGTTAAATTATGATATAATTTAGAATTTTTGTCAAGTTTTAACCCTTTAGTTTTTTTTATACCTTAATTAGTTTGTTTGTTTATGTTTTTTTGCTTTTTTATCAATGTTTTACAAGCGTTTTTTCACTTTCTACCGTTTTGATTAGTTCGGCTTAACAATATAAGTTAATCATATAGGCTAAACTATTTAGCGTACCCGCCGTCAACTACAAGCACTTGCCCCGTAGTATACTCCGCCGTAACCAAGTAGTTTATCAAACTTACTATCTCTTCCGCCCTACCCATTCTGCCAAGCGGAATTTCGGCGATTATTTCACGTCTTTCTTCTTCCGTAAAACAATCGTTCATCTTTGTGTCGATAACGCCCGGGCATATACAATTTACTCGTATTTGTGACGGCGCAAGTTCCTTTGATAACGCCTTAGTGTAGCCGATAACCGCGCTTTTAGATGCCGAATAAACGGTTTCTAAACTAGCACCGACTTCGCCCCAAACGGAACTTATATTTATTATACAACCGCTTTTCCTTTCTATCATACCGGGTAAAACAAGATTTGTGAGCGTGAAAACCGATTTCATATTAACGGCAAACACCCTATCGAATTCTTCTTCCGTTGTGTCTACCGATTGTTTGATTAGACTAACGCCTGCGTTATTTACCAAAAGGTCTATGTGCTTGATAAACGACGGAACTAAATCGAAACCAGATTTTATGCTTACAGTCGACGAAAAATCCGCACGAATAGTGTGTAAATAGTCCCTTTTTTCTATCTTTTCGGCTTTTCTAATAAGGTCGTTTATACCACTTTCGTTCGTATTATAAAACGCCACCACGTAATATTCGTTTTCGAGCAACGATAAAACCGTGGCAGAGCCTATTCCGCCACTTGCGCCCGTTACTATAGCTGTTTTCAAGGTTTTTCTCCTTTAATTGCAAGTACCCGCAAAAAAATTGCGGGTACGTACGGTTTTTATTTTTAGCCTTTAACACGTTCCATATATTCGCCCGTTCTCGTGTCAACTCTAATTAGTTCACCTTCGTTTACGAACATAGGTACTTGAATTTTTGCGCCCGTTTCTAATATAGCGTCTTTAGTAGCGTTGGTTGCCGTGTTGCCCTTTACGCCAGGGTCTGCTTGCGTTACTCTTAATACTACGAAGTTTTCGCAATCTACCGAGAACGCTACGCCTTTATAGAATTTAACTATAACAGGGTCGTTTTCTTTAATATATTTTAACGTTTCTTCTACTTGTTCGTAGTTAAGGGGCGTTAAGTTGTATTCTTGGTCCATAAAATAATACAACTCACCGTCGTTATATGAATAGGTCATATTCTTGGTTTCTATGTGTGCTTCTTGCACCTTTTCGGTGGGGTTCCACGTTTTTTCGAGTACTGAACCGGTTACCACGTTTTTCATTTTCGTTCTAACGAACGCCGCGCCTTTGCCCGGTTTTACGTGTTGGAAATCTACTATGGTGTAGATGCCTGATTCGTATTCGAAAGTTACGCCTTTTCTAAAATCGCCTGCTTGTATCATTGTTGTTTTTTCTCCTTAATTTGTTTATATGTTTTCGTTTTTACAAAACTATAAGTTTCTTATCATCGGTAAATAGCCTTTGCGCCTTGCCGTTTTCCATTACCACGGTGTCTTCTATCCGTATACCGAACTTGCCGTTTATATACACGCCCGGCTCTATCGTAAACACCATATCGTTTTCCATCACCACGTCACTTTTTGCGCTTAACGTTGGGCTCTCGTGTATTTCTAGCCCTACGCCGTGACCAAGCGAATGCGTAAAATATTCATCTACATAGTGCTTTTTAAGTTGCACTACCGCCGTTTGATGAATCGTTGAACACTCAACGCCTTCTTTTGCAAATTCTATACTCTTTTCGTTTGCCGAAAGCACCGCGTCGTAACATCTAACAAACTCTTTATCGGGAGTACCGAAAAACAGCGTTCTTGTTAAATCCGAACGATAACCGTTAACTATACAACCCGTGTCAATTAAAACCACCGCGTCTTTTTTAAGTTTGGTCTTGCCCGTTTCGTGATGAGGGATTGCGCTGTTTTTGCCGAACGCGACTATCGTACTAAAACTCTCCCCCTCCGCGCCGAATTTTTTATAGAGTTTGTTTAGTTTTTCTTTTATTTGCTCTTCCGTTACGCCTTCTTTAATATACGGCAACGCAAGATAGAAACATTTTTGGGCTATTTCACAAGCCTTTTTTATATTCTTTATCTCGTTAGGCTTTTTTATACTGCGAAGTCTTTCTATCTCTTCGCTACTATCGATTATTTCTAGTCCCCAAGACTTATATTCGTTATATTTTTTTACCGTTACCGTAGAATAGTCTATTGCAAGCGATTTTGCGCCCAGCGAAGTGACGTAATCTTTAACAGTGCCGTTATCTTTTAGTAAACGGCTTCCTATATCGGTGCTTTGCAGTTTTTCTTTAACCGCTTGGTTATAACGCGCGTCCGTAAAATAAACCGATTTACCGTTAAATATTACTAACACGCCTTCGTCTACGTTAACGCCTGAAAAATATCTTCTTGCAGTTATATCGGTAAAAAGATAGGCTGTATCCAAAAGCACTTTTAACTCCTTTTATTTTATCAAATATTTCACTATAAGTCAATACTTTTATTTATATACTAGACTGGTAAACTTCTTTCATCCATTTAGCGTCGATATCTTGCGTTCCTTGTGACTCGCATATTATCACGGGGGTTAAGCCCGTTTTCTTTAACGCTTTTGCTAACGGCTCGAAAGCTGGGCCGAATACTTGGTCTTCAAACGTTAGATGTTTTACTTCGCCTTTCGTTGAATACTCTATTTTGGAAAAATGGATATGGAAATTTTGAATTTGCTCTCTTGGAAGTTCGCTTTTTAAGTATTCTAGTCTACTCAAATAATCGGCTTCGGTTTTTAAACTTCCGCACTCCCTTGCGTTAACGTGCCCGAAATCTATGCACGGAACGTAAATTTTATCCGATTTGCAAAAGGAAGCCACTTCTTCTATCGTACCGATTTGAGCGTGTTTACCCATTGTCTCGGGACAAAATATTACATTTTCTAGACCTTGCGAATATATTTTTTCGGTTAAAATATCAAACCGTTTTTGCGTTAGTTTAACGGCGTTCTCTCGCGTTTGTTTGCCCATGGACGCGGGGTGAAATATTACCCTGTTTCCGCCCATTAAAAGAACTTTCTTTGCCGACTCTAAAATATACCCGAAAGACTTTTCAGCCATTTCGTCACTTTCGTTGGCTAGGTTGATATAATACGGCGCGTGTACGCTTATAGAAATGCCTTGTTCGGCAAACGCTTTGCCTATTTCAACGGCTTTTTCGTTACTAATTGAAATGCCCCTACCGAAAGAATATTCGAAACAATCTAGCCCCATGTTCTTTACCCATACCGCCGATTGTTCACTGCTTTTAAGCCCCGCGTCGTAAAATGCTTGCGAGTTGCCACTAGGCCCAAATTTTAACATTTTATATTTCCTTTAACGTTTCTAAATCCTTTTTTATTTGTTTTATCAGTTCTGCTCGATTTAAAAACTTTTTTTCTTCTCTAACAAATTTTTCGAAAAATACGGTTATTTTTTCACCGTATATATTAGATGAAAAATCTACTAAGTGCGCTTCTACCACCGCTTCGCCCTTGCAAAAAGTCGGACGAGTGCCGTAGTTTATTATTGCCGAATATTTTTTCCCGCCAAACCTTGCAAAGCCCGAATATACGCCGAATTTGAGTTGCGCCCTATCCTTTTCGGGTTTAATATTGACGGTGGGAAAGCCTAAATCTCTGCCCACTTTTCTACCACTTTTTACCATGCCCGTAATCGAATACGGTTTGCCTAAGAAAAGTTTTGCCTTTTCTACGTTACCTGTGGAAAGTAAATTCTTTATCTCCGTCGTAGATACCGTTTCACCGTCTAAACTAACCGGCGGAACGATTATACACTCTTGCCCGTGCGCTCTAGCGTATTCGGTTAGATAGTTGGTATCGCCTTTCCCACCTTTACCGAAACGATAGTCGTAACCGCAAACGTACCCTTTAACTAAAAATTTCTTGTTTAAGTAATTTAAGAACGCGCGCTTACCCTTGCTTAAAAAGGTTTTATTAGCCTTTTCGAACAGCGATGAAGCGCCAACGCTTTCTATCAAACTCTCTCGCTCTGCCGTTGAATACAAAAACTTACCTTCATTGTTACCAAGAAGGCGTTTTAAGTTGCCGTCGAAAGAAAACACTACGCAATTACACTCTAGTTTTTTTGAAAGTTGCACCGCGCACTCTATTACCTTTTGATGCCCTAAATGCACTCCGTCGAAATAACCGAGCGCAATACATACGGGCGAGATATTATTATCTAACATACGATTTTATTTTTAAAATTTTATTCTCTACCTTGCCAACGCCCCAAAATTCTTTGCCGTTATATACTCTATAAAACCCGTCGCTAAGCGGATACTCGTCGAATAATCCGTTTAAAATCCTGGTGGCTTGCTCGTTCGTTAGCACCACCTTTTCAAACGATATAACGCTGTCTGCGGGAATTAAATATTTTTCTATATCGGGCGTAGATTTTAATTCTTCTACAGTTATTCCGTTTTCGTAACTAAAAACTCCGCTCTCCGTTCTATCAAGTGCCGTCATTATAGCCGACGTGTTTAACGCCTTGCCTAAATCCCTAGCAAGCGAACGAATATACGTCCCGCCTTTACACACTATCTTAAACTGAAAATCGCTATCCGATAACCGATTAATTAGTTCAAACTCTATAATGGTTACCTTTTTTGGCGGAAGCGAAAATTCAACGCCCGACCTTGCAAGTTGATAACCGCGTTTGCCGTCAACACACTTTGCAGAGTAGTTCGGGGGGACTTGGTCTATTTCACCGATAAAAAGTTTTAGCGCTTGTTTAACTGCGCTCTCGTCTACCAAACCATCGTCCACCTTTTCAACTTTACCCGTTATATCTAGCGTATCGCTATCGTAACCAAACCTAAAAGTTGCGATATACGTTTTAGTCTTGTCCAGCAAATAATCGAATAGCCTACTAGCCTTACCCACGCCAACGGGTAAAACCCCGCTTGCCATAGGGTCTAACGTGCCCATATGTCCACACGGAAGATTAAGTTTTTTCTTAAGGGCGCCCACGGCGTATGCTGAACTCATACCCTCGGGCTTTATTACGTTTATAAAACCTTTCATTTTTTATTCCGGTAAGTGCTGATGCACGGCATACCTTATTTTATCCACCACTTCTTCGTATTCGCCTTGGATTTGACAACCGCTTGCAAGAACGTGCCCGCCACCGCCGAAAGTTAGAGCAATTTCGTTGACGTTAACTCCTTTTGAACGGAAGGAACATTTAAACTTGTTCTTGCCCGTTTCGAGTATACAAACGCCCACTTCTACGACGTCTATCCCCATAACGAAGTCGATAAACCCTTCCGTTTCATCTGGACGAGCGCCTGAGTTTTTTAGGTCGCTATCAAGCACCGACGCAACGGCGAGCCTGTCGCCCAAAAAGTATCTAATTTTATTCATAACCGTTCCAAATAGTTTGGCGCGTTGCTTACTTTGTTCTTGGAACGCCTTATTAATTATCAAATTAAAGTCTGCGCCAGCCGATTTTAGCTCGCTTGCGACTGAAAAAGTTTCCGACTGAACGTTTTTGTGCTTAAAGTTACCCGTGTCCGAAACAACGCCCGTTGCGAGCGCGGTTGCAATATCTTCATCTAGAGGAACGGAAAGTTCTTTTATTATATCAAAGATGTTTTCACAGTTAGACGAAGAACACTTTACGTAGTTAAACTTAGCGTACCCCACGTTTGAAACGTGGTGGTCTACGTTATAGGTATTATTCTTAGACAAAAAATCAACGGCGAAAACGCCTAGCCTTTGCGGATCTGCACAGTCTAACGCTATGAAAGCCGAATACTCACCCGAAAGTTGATTTTTATAGTCCAAAACACCTTTGATAAAAGAATATTTCGGCGGAATACCTTCTTCACAATAAACGTCGGCAACGATATCGAGTTTTTCAAGCGCTAGTTTTAGCGCAAGAGTACTGCCCACGGTATCACCGTCCGGTCGAACGTGCGAAAATATAGCCACCTTTTTTTCTTTTTTAAGTTTTTCACAAAGAGATTTAATCGTTATCACTCTTGCTCTCCCTTTTTATTTGCGTGAACAATTTGTTCATTTTATCGCTATATTCCATAGAATCGTCTAGAAAAAAGTGAAGTTCGGGCACCGTTCTAGTTGACGTGATTTTTGCTAGTTCGTAACGAATACGCTTTGCATCGTCCACTATTGCGGAAAAAGTGACGTTCTTTTTTTCTTCGTTTACCGAATAAACGGAAACGAATACCTTTGCGTGAGATAAGTCTTTACTCGTATCCACGCGGAGTATCGAAAACATTTCGGTTATTAGCGGATTTTTTAGCCGTTTAGTTATTACTTCGTAAATATCTTTTTGGAACTCGGCGTTCAATTTTTCCGTTCTACTCACTTGTCTTTTCATTTTTTCCCCTTAATTTTACGTTATTCTTGAGTTTGTTCTACGAGATAGCTTTCAATAAAGTCGCCGATCTTAATATCGTTAAATCTTTCGATTGAAATACCACACTCGAAACCTGCTTGAACTTCTTTAACGTCGTCTTTAAATCTCTTTAATTGGTTAACGTTGCCTTCGCAAATCATTACGTCGTCGCGATAAATACGAAGTTTGCCCGCTCTTGCAATCTTACCTTCGGTAACGTAACAGCCCGCAACTTGACCAACGCCTGAAATCTTGAATACTTCTCTAACTTCAGCCTTGCCCAAATATACTTCGGTAAACTTGGGTGCGAGCATACCTTTAAGCGCACGCTCTACGTCTTCTATCGCTTCGTATATTACTCGGTAAAGTTTAACGTCTACCCCGCTCTTCTCCGCTATTTGTTTTGCGTTAGAGTCGGGACGCACGTTAAAGCCTATTATTACCGCGTTCGAAGATTCGGCAAGCATTATATCCGATTCTTTAATTGCGCCCGCCGCCGCGTGTATTACGTTAACGCGAACTTGCTCGTTAGACAGTTTTTCTAACGATTGTTTTACCGCTTCTACCGAACCTTGAACGTCCGCCTTAACGATTAGGTTAAGAACTTTCATATCTCCTTCGGCAATCTTGTTAAACACGTCGTCAAGCGTTACCTTTTGCGACGCTTTTATCATGTTCTCTCTTTCTTTGTTCTTACGCTCTTCGGCAACCATTTTGATTAGTTTTTCTTGTTCAACCGCAAACAATACGTCGCCTGCGTTTGGTACTTCGTCTAACCCCATTATGGATACCGGTGCGGACGGACCTGCAGAAGTTACTCTTCTTCCTTTATCATCGGTCATCGCCCTAATTTTACCCGTTACCAAGCCTACGATAACGCTATCCGATACTTTAAGCGTGCCGTTTTGTACGAGTATAGTTGCAATAGGTCCTTTGCTTTGGTCTAATTTTGCTTCTACTACAACGCCTTTCGCCTTTCTATCGGGATTTGCTTTTAAATCTTTTATTTCTGCTATAAGGTTAATGCTCTCTAAAAGTTCGTCAAACCCTGCGCCCGTTTTTGCCGAAACGGGACATACTATTACGTCGCCACCCCATTCTTCAGGCAACAAACCGTTTTCAGTAAGTTGAGTTTTAACTCTGTCTAAATTCGCTTCGGGTTTATCTATCTTGTTTACCGCTACAATTATTGGAACGTCAGCCGCTTTGGCGTGATTTATCGCTTCTACCGTTTGTGGCATTATGCCGTCGTCCGCCGCAACTACTAATACGGCTATATCGGTTACTTGCGCGCCCCTTGCACGCATCGCGGTGAACGCTGCGTGACCGGGTGTGTCTAAGAAGGTTATTTGTTTTCCGCCAACGGATACTTGGTATGCGCCGATATGTTGAGTTATACCACCTGCTTCGCCCGCGGTTACGTTTGCCTTTCTTATTCTATCTAGAATAGAAGTTTTACCGTGGTCAACGTGACCCATAACCGTTACTACGGGTGGACGGGTTACCAAGTTTCCGCTATCGTCGGCTTGGTCGAAACCTTCGCTTAACACGTCTTCCGCCGTCTTGTCGAGTTTGAGTTCTAATTCAATCCCTAAATCGTCCGCTATAAACGCCGCAGTATCGAAATCGATAGAGTCGTTTATAGTTTTCATTATGCCTTCTTTGAAAAGCCTTTTGGTTATTTCGGCTGCGGTGATACCTATCTTTTCGCTCAATACTTTAAGTGGGATAATTTCGGTGTTTATTACCGCCTTTTCTATTTTTATAACGTTAACTTCCGTCTTCTTTTCTTTTTTTACCGGACGGAATTTTCTGTAACCAGTTTTGTTCTCGTCAAAATCGTCAACGTCAACTTGGTTACGTATAAGCGAGCGCTTGTTTAGAACGTGCTTTTCTTCGTAGTTCCTTTCGCCATTTTGTTTTTTCTTGTTAAACGAACGCTTATCGTTTGCCGTAGGAACAATAGGTGGTGCTACGTAAGTTTCTCTTTGTTTGGGTGCACGACCGCTTTGAGAGAACGAACCCATTCCCTTGTTTTGCTTATCGCCTTGTGGACGAGCTTTAAAATCGTTTTGCGCACGAGAACGATTGTCCTGTTGCGGACGATATTCCGCCCTTTGCGGACGAACGGATTCTTTGCCTTCACGACGAACTATGAAAGACGGACGCGGTGGTTCTTGCGCCTTTTCTTCTTTCACTTCAGGTTTGGTTTTTTCCACTATCGGCTCAGCCTTTTCCTTGTCGACTTTAGACGGGGTTTCTTCTTTTATTTCGATTTTAGCAATCTCTTCTACCTTCGCTACTACTACTTCTTCTACCGTCTCTTTTTGCGGTTCTTTTACCGAAGTTTTTACCGCTACTTCTTCTTGTTTTTCTGGAACGGTCGGTTCTTCTTGAAGTTTAACTAACCTTGCGTTTAATTCTAGTCTAAACTGCAATAGTTGTTTGCTCAAACTTTCCGCGCTTTCCTTTATACCTGAAAAACTTGCGCCGTCTAGCAATTCTTTCGACTTTTTTATATTCTCGTTATGCATTTCTCTTTTTTCAGCCATTTTATTCTCCTAATTCAACTCGATAAAATCCTTTTCCGTTTGCGAGATAATCGCTTTTGCCAAACTCTTGTCGGTTACGGCGGTTACCTTTGCGTTTTCCTTGTGTAAAAAATCGCTCAAAATAAAACTTTGCGTTTTTAGTATCGGACACGAAAGTTTGCGCGCTAAACTCTTAGCCACGTCCACCGTGTTTTCAGATGCCGTTTTGCATACTATCACTAGGCTCGCACGTTTTAGCGTTGCCACCGCGTTTGCGCCCGTTTTAATTTTGCCCGCTTTTATTGCAAAGCCTAAATACGTTGCCGTTTTAGTTTTGTTTTCCAAGGAACTCCTCCTCTATCACAGCATACGTCTCGTCTGCTACGGGGCATTCGAACGCGCGCTGTAACGCCTTGCTTTTCTTAAGTTTTTTTATGCACTCTATATCGCTACAAACGTATGCTCCACGCCCGTTTTTCTTGCCTGTTAAGTCTAAACTAACGCCTTGTTCGTTTTTTACTATGCGAATAAGTTCTTTCTTCGGCTTAACCGCTTTGCACGCTATACACGTCCGCATCGGGATTTTCTTTACCATCTTTTTAGTTCCTTTTGCTTAAATTTCTTCTAAACCCGTTGTCCCTTCTATTTCGGTTGCGGGAACCATGCTTTCACTCTTAACGTCTATTTTCCAACCGGTTAGTCTAACCGCAAGTCTTGCGTTTTGACCGCTTCTACCGATTGCAAGAGATAATTTATCGTCGGGAACGATAACCCTTGCAGAATTATCGCCTTCTAGTTGTTCTACTTTGATTACTTTTGCGGGAGATAACGCTTTCGCTATGAATTCAAGCGGATTTTCGCTCCATGGAATTATGTCTATCTTTTCTCCGCCGAGTTGCTCTACTATCGCGTTTACCCTTGCGCCTTTATTACCCACGCATGCGCCCAAAGCGTCTATTGCAGGGTCTTCGCTATATATAGCAATTTTAGTCCTTTGACCAGGGTCTCTCGCTATGCCTTTTATGGTAACCAAGCCTTGCTTGATTTCGGGAACTTCGTTCTCAAAAAGACGTTTAACCAAGCCGTTTGCCGTTCTTGATACGATGATTTGAGCAACCTTACCTGAATTTTTAACCTTTTTAACGTAAACGTTAAGTTTTTGGTTAACTTCGTATTTTTCACCCGGAACTTGATCTTTCGGCATCATTATACCTTCGATTTGGCTTCCGCCGATTTCTACGTAAACGTTTCCGTCTTCAACGCTTCTTACGCTACAAGTCATCAACTCGCCTTCTTTATCTTCAAACTCGCTAACGGTGTTGTCGCGTTCGATTTCACGAAGTTTTTGCATTATTATTTGTTTTGCCGTTTGAGCCGCTATTCTACCAAAGTTTTTCGTCGCAATTTCGGTAGACAATACGTCGCCCGCTTTACTACTCTTTTTGATTAAAACAGCGTCTTCTACGCTTATTTCTTTGTCCGGATCGGTCACAGTTTCTACAACGTTTTTGGTGCTGTAAATCTTTATGGTTTTCTTTTCCGGGGTGAGTTTAACTAATATTCCGCCCGTTTCTCCGGTGGCTTTTTTGTAAGCCGATACAAGCGCCGTTTCAAGCGCGTTGATGAACAATTCTTGCGAAATGCCCTTTTCTCTTTCTAAGTCTTCAAGTGCTGAAAAGAAGTCTTGATTTATCATTTTTCGTTCTCCTTAAAATTATCGTGTTGAATTTTTTATCTATTCAAAGTCAATATATTCGTTTATTTTGACTATGTTTTTTATATCTATCGTGAAAGTGTCCTTGTCGTTTACCCTAACGGTTATAGCTTCTGGAGTGTAAGAACACAACACGCCGTCAAACTGCTTTTTGCCCCTTATCGACGAATACAGTTTTATTTCTACCATTTCGCCTATATGCGACAAAAAATCTTTTTCCGTCCTAAACGGTCTGTCTACGCCAAGGCTTGATACGTTTAACGTATACGGTGCGCCGTAGGTTGGGTCTAACTCGTCTAACGGTAAGTCTACCGCGCGATGAAACTTTTCACAACTGTCTAAGTCCACACCGCCCTCTTTATCGATATACACGGTTAGCGACGGGTTTTTGCCTTGCTTAAACTCTATCTCCACCACTTCTATACCGAGCGGGCTTGCCACCTTTTCACACAACGAAAAAATTTCGTTCTTAGGTTTTATCTTCAATGCCGTTCTCCCTTTTCGCTCCCCTTAAAAAATTATGAGAACGGGAAGTTCCGTTCTCATAAGAAAAGCGTTACTATTTGAGTAACATAATATTATCATATTATATCCGTTTTGGCAAGCGTTTTTTCCAACTTTTTATTTTTGCGCGTCTTTTTTGCTCTTTTCTTTCATAAGTTCAATAAAAATCTCCGCCGTAGCAAGAGAATCGCTTAGCGCGCGGTGGTGGCGGAACACTATGCCGAAATGGTCTGCCAAAGTATGTAAATCGTGCCTTCTTAAAAAGGGAAGTTGCGCTCTCGCAAGTTCTAACGTGTCAAGCACGGGGTTTTTTACTTCGTAGTCTTCTGCGCCTGCGAACCTTTTGATAAATTTCATGTCGAAGTCGGCGTTATGCGCAACCAAGGTGGTGTTTTGTATAAATTTCATAAAATCGCCTATAACGGCGGTTATCCTTGGGCTTTTTGCCACCATTTCTTCCGTTATGCCCGTGATTTTAGTTATCTCTTCAGTAATAGGGTAATCGGGCTTAACCAACGTGGTAAACTGTTCGCTCACCCGCCCGTTTTTTATCTTTACCGCGCCTATCTCCGTTATGCCGTTGTTCATAACGTCTAGCCCCGTAGTCTCTAAATCGAATACCACGTACTCCTTTTGAGTTAATACTTCGGGCAACAAGTCGCTATCAAACACGCTGGCTATTTTTATGGTTTCGGCTTTCTCTGGAAACACCGTTTTATACTCCGCCGGTGCAGTCTTCTTGTACTTATCCTTCTTTACAAAGTCCTTGGGGAAAACACAATAGTTTATCTTCTCGAAAGTAAAAGATTTCCTGCCGTTATATTCGCCTAAGTTACCCCTTGCAATTATGCAATCGCCAACTTTTAAATTCTTTATCTTCGGGTAGGTTGCCTTTTTGGTAAAATACACGCCACTCGTTTTCCCCGTAGTGTCGTCTATATGAAACACGAAAAAGGGTTTTCCCGTTTTGGTCATTCGCTCCGCTACGTCGGTTATCGTTCCGCAAACTATCACGTCGCCCGACGTAACGTCTTCTATATACGTTGCAATATTACCCATTCTTATATCGTCGATAGCAACTACGTCTTCTACCTTTATCGTGCGGTGCTCTATCTTCTCTAAATGGTCAAGATATACTTGTTCGCTAAGCAAACTAACGTTTTCTTCCGCCTGTTTAATCTCCACCGTACCCGCAAAATCCGAACAAAATCTTGTTTTTAAAAATTCGTTCATTTTATTGAGTACGCCGTTTTTAGAAACGTATTCCGCCCCATCTTGCGTAAGCCTTACTACGTATTTTACAAGATTTCCAAACACCGTAGAACGAACGTCGGTATCCTTTAAAAATATGGATATCGACGGGTAGCTTTTACTTAAATAATTGTATATTTCGTTGTTGACGAGTTGGTCGTTCGAAACGATTTTCTTGATAGTAACCGTAACGCCCCTAAACGTTTTCGACGTTATTTTTTCGGCTTCTCTTAGTATTTTTTCTTTAAGCTCGGCGCTAACCGTTTCGTCGCATATAAAATTATACTCCACCGATAAATCTGCTTTGTTTACTTGTATGCTTGAAATTCGTATATTTTTTAAGCTTTCGTCTAACGCACGAACGTCGTTTATAAATTCCGTGCCTTTTTTTACCGTAAACATTTGTCTATTTCCTTAAAAAATTCTTCTTGAACTTTTTCTTTTTTTACCTTTTTTATTATTTCGCCCTTTTTGAATATTACACAACAATCCTTTCCACCGGCGATACCTAAATCAGCGTCTTGCGCTTCGCCCGGGCCGTTTACTACGCAACCCATAACGGCGATTTTAAGCGGGGTTTTAACCCCCGAAACGTAATCTTCTACCGCTTGGGCAAACGACATGCACTCCCACTCGCATCTACCGCAAGTTGGGCATGCCACAATTTTCACGCCTTCGTTTATCAAGTTTAAGCCCGACAAAATGGCTTTGCCTGCTTTTAGTTCTTTTTTAGGGTCTGCCGACAAACTAACGCGTATAGTGTCGCCTATCCCGTTAAGAAGTAGCGAGCCTATAGCCATACTGCTTTTTACAACCCCGTTATACTCCGTACCCGCTTCGGTTACCCCTAAATGAAGTGGATAATTGGTCCGTTTAGCAACGTATTCGTACGCTTTTACGGTAAGCGGAACGGACGACGCTTTTACTGAAACTACTATGTTTTCAACACCGTGTTTTTCTAGTATGCTTACGCTTTTTAACGCGCTTTCGCCAAGCGCAATTTCGTTCCTACCGTATTTTTGTAAAAACTCTTTTTCTATACTGCCCGTGTTTGAGCCAACTCGCACGGGCACGCCACTTTCTTTTAGCGCTTTCGCAACTAGTGAAAGTTTATCTTCTCCACCGACGTTGCCGGGATTAATACGAATTTTGTCCGCACCGTTTTCTATGCTCGATAAAGCCAAACGATAATCAAAGTGAATATCCGCAACGATAGGTATTTTTATATCCTTTTTTATTTGGGATATTGCTTTAGCGTCCCTTTCGTCAAGAACGGAAAATCTTATAATATCGCAACCTTCTCTTTCAAGTTCTTTCGTTGTGCGAATTGCGTTAACAGTGTCGCTTAACCTATAAACCGACATGGTTTGAATGGCTATTTTTTCACCGCCACCGATTGTTAAATTGCCTATTTTTACTTTCTTACTCATAAAAATTATTATATTATATACTTTATTTTTTGTCAAGGCGAGAAATATAAAAAACGGTTAACCGCGCGTGGCGTTTAACCGTTTCTAATTAAGTTGCGTTTGCTCTAATTTTATATAGATAAAGCATTTCTTCGTAATAGTCCTCTAAATACACGATGACTTTGGTGTCCTGAGAGAACTCGTTGTACGCCGTAACGGCGTTTAGAGTGCCGTAATAATCGTTGACGCATTTCATAACCGCGTTATAGTAGCCCATTTCTATTAATTCGTCTTTAGAGTAGCCCTTAGAACGAATTTCTATGTAGCTTAGTTCTAAATGAGCGTTTTGGCTTATGAGAGAATTAGCGTAGGTTTGTTCTTTACGGAACAGTTCGTTGTTATATTCGAACACCTCGCGCGAAACTTTTTGTTCGTTCTCTTTTAGTTCAATAACCATTTGCTCTATCTCCTTAGCGTGCACGGGCGCGAAAAATTCGTTTAAGCCGTTTTTTTGCGCTTTAAGTGCGTTTATTTGCGATTCGAGAGCGGTTTTCTCTTGCGAAGCCGAAGTCAAAAGCGAAAGAATTTTTTCGTCGCGTTCAAGATAAACGTTTGAAATCTTTTCTAAAATTATATCCGAATAGCCTACGCCACGCTTAACGGTTTCGTTTTGAACTCTTTTTGCGTTCTCCTCGTATAGCGCACGAATTTTGGCCATTAAACTTTCGGTATTTAAATCGATTTTATCATACTGAATTTGTTTTTCTAAAATCTCTTTGTCTAATTCTTTTTCCTTTTCGCTTATCTCTCTTAAATGCTTGCCAGACAACCTTTTGGTCGCGTTCTCTACAAACTGCTCTTCAGTTGGAGTTTGATATTCCATTCGGGGCAGTTCTATTTTGTCGAGTTCTTTTGGTTCGTACACTATAGGTCTAAACCTATAATGATAGAATATTTCGTGCAAAATTTCGTACATCTCTTCTCTGCTTGTGGGTGTTTGAAATTCCATTGTCGTATCTCCTATATCCTATAATAAATTTTAATTCCCGAAACTTCCGCACTGTCGCCGTTTACAGTTAAAGAAAACGTTTTGCCTAGCAAAGATATTCTCGCGCTCTTCAGTCCGCCGTCACTACGAATTTCTCTCTCACCGCGCTCGCTTTTTATTCGCAAAGTTACAGGCGCAGAGCAATAAAACACTATTCTATAAACGGTTTTTTCTTCGTACGTACCTAGGTCTAACGGAAGGCTTTCCCAACTGCCGTCATAGGCGTTTTTGACTAGTGAAAAGACTTTTATTTCGCCCTTTTCCGTCAAAAAATACCCGCCCGTTGCGATTGATAAGGCTTTTGCAGGAAGATAAAAACTGTTTTTCTTTACCGTGTCGAAAACGAAAACGCCGTCGCCGTAATTAAACATACAAAGTCCGTAATAGTTTACGGCGTTAGATATGCAGTTTAACGGGCGAGAAGGAAGAGATAATTCGTTTATTCCGGTTGATGAAAAGACGCAAAGTTTACCGTTGCGCAAAAAATACGTGCAACCGTTAAAACTAACAATAGATTTTTCATCTACACCGCTAAACTCAAAAGTGGTCGTTTCTAGGCGATATTCAAACCTGTCGCCTTCGGGGTATAAGTAGGCTATCCCGTGCTGACAAAAAACTATGATTTTGTCTTGCGCCGAAATAAGTTTTAGTATTTTCCCTTTACCGTAAACGCCTATAAATCCCGCCGTTTTTAAATTTACCGTGTAACCCGAATAATCGAAATCGCCACCGAAACGGATTTTATCGCCGTCAGCACAAAACAACACGCCGTTATAATATAAGTAGCCGTTCCCCTTTGGTAACGTTACGTAAGCATGGCTGTCGCCAACGATAACGCCGTGGCCGTTTTCGGCTATTGCCACCGACGGTACGCCCGATAACGTTACGGAAAAAATTTCGGGGGCAGAGTGGAACTTTTGCATGCTGAACTCTACGAATTTACCATTTTTGAACTGATAAATTTTACCGTCTTTCCCGTATAACAAAATTTTGTTTTGACAACTATAAATTTTGCTAAACCCGTTTTCGCTTGCGCATAAAAGTTCTTCGCCCATTTTTGCCGAGTATAACTTTTCTTCGGCGTAAGTATTAACTGCAAAATCAGTATAAAAAGAGAAGTCTTTTATCTTTAACGTGCGTTCTTCTTTGTGCACAGGTGTTATTGTTATATTTCTCATACGAAACTCCTTGGTCTTATCTTTGAATTCTTTGGCAAAACCATTATTGAAAGCATATCGTTATAACGGTTGCGCCAAGTTAGGCTTTCTTCAAAAGCGCGCTCTGTCAAAAGATATTCCGCAATAGTGCCGTATGCGATAAGACGTAAGGGAACTTTTTCTTCCGCGTACCCGATTTCATCGCACAAGCCGTAGTTGGACGGTAAATACCTATACTCCACCACCACCTGTGATTGCGGAACCGTAACGTATTCGTTTAACACCGTGAACGAAAGGTCTTCCCCCTGCTCGTCTTTTACGGAAAGTATTTCAAGCGCCCTTTCGTTTAGCGATGAATAATACACTCTTTTTCCGTTTGCCGTAACCTTTTCACTCTTTATAAGCGGTAAATACGAACAGGCTAACTCGCTTATCACCACGTTGGCGCACACGGTTAGCACGTTGGTTTCTCTAAGCGCCTGGTTGCTTAAAAATTGTTCGTCTTTAAGTAAGTCTTCTTTGTTTAAATACACCGCACAAAGTTTTACTATGTCTTTTATGGTCATAAGTTTTCTCCTCGTAATTTAATTATTGCGTCGGGCAAGCCCGACGCAATATCAGTTTTAGGCTTCGGTAATTCCGCTTATCATGCCTTGTCCTATGGGACGAGCGCAAATAAGGTCTGCGTATTTAACTAAAGTTGCCGTGTAAACGGGTTTGCCCGCTACTTGTTTTAATACCTTTCCGTCTTCACCTTCAAGCCATTGCCAATCGCATAATTGATGTAACTTAAAGTCTTCGGTATTGAGTAAATACATAGTTCCTTCCGGACAAAATCTATCCGCAACGATAGGAATTCCGTTGTAACTAATAGTTTTGTAGCCACCGCTTAGTTCTACCGTGTCGGTAATACGTTTGCTTTGAGCGAATAAGTTTTGTATTGCACGTCTTACACCCCAAGAGCATACGATAAAGTTTACCGCGCTACCGCTGTTTTCTTCGATGGTGTCAAGCGCCGTTTGAATAACGCTTTCACTGATTTCGCCCGCCGAAGTTTTTACGTACGGGTTAAGCCAAGAATGTTTACTCTTGTCAAGTCCGTACAAGGTGTTGCCTGAACCGAAAATCGCGCCGAGTCCGGTGATTTCATTGTTGAACGAGCCTTGAACGGTTATAATTGCATCTTCGGTTATCCCCGCTACTGCTGAAGACAACGTTACGGTTTTGTTTACTCTATCTAAAGAGATTATTCTCTTACCTTGCGCGCCTTCAACTACGTCGCCGGTAGAAGTTCTTACGTCGATTTTCATGCCTTCGATAAGGTTTTTAACCGAGTCTACCGTAACTACGTTAGAGTTCGCCGATATAACGGTTGCTAGTTTTCCACTTCCGTCGCCGAACAACATTCTGCCAAAGTTGAACGAACTTGCTTTAAGTAGTCCTTCCATCTCGGCGTTTAGTAAACTTACGAACGCGCCAGAGTTGTTTTCAGACGCCCTCACTGCTTTATCCGAAATTTCGATAGTGCCGTATAAGTTCTTTAAGGTTACAACAAACTGTTCGTAGTTGTTTGATGCGGAATCGGGGAGGTCGCCGTCTTCCGTGCCTGCACCTACGCCACCGTTCATACCGTAAATCGCTAGTTTTTTAACTTCTTTGCCCCATACGTCATCGGTGGTTTGACCGATTGCCGATAACAACGGGTTTGCTTTGGTATTGAGTTGCTCTGCAACTGCTTCTAAATAAAATGTTTTTAACGCTTTATCTGCGTTTGATAACGTTACTGCCATGTTTTCTCCTTAATTAATTGCTGTTTTTTGAAAACATTTCCCTGGCAAGACTACCCGCCGTGGAAACGTCTTTTATTTTTTGGGGCGGGGTGGAAAGCCCTGCCCCCGCGCCGTCTATTACAACGGCTTGTGGTTTTAGCTGTAACACTCCTTTAAGGTATTCTTTCAGTATTTCCGTTTCCGAAAGAGTTGTACCTTCTTCTTGCGTTATAACTTCTTGCGTCGGGGCTTGTTCCTTGTCGACTTGTTGACCTTCTAATTGCTTTAGTCGCTGACAGCGTTTGGTAAATTCAGCTTGTAAAGAATTATAGGCGGAAAGTAAAGACTGCACGTCTTTAAATTTCCCTAATGAGATGGGTTTGTCCGTCGCGCCTAAAGTTTCTTCCGCCTCCGCGGGTTGCGCCGATATTTCCATTTGTTCATTTATTGCTTCTTCCATTGATTTTCTCCTTAAATCTCTTTTTCGGCTTTGATGCCGTTTATCTTTGCTTTGTGCTCTTTTATGTGAGCCATTAAATTGTCTTTGTGCTTTTTGCTAAGCTGTTCGTATTCGCTTAAAACGTACCTTGTGTGCTCGTCTAAGTGAATTTGGTCGTCGTCTATTTCTTCTACGGCAAGATACCCGTTTTTGAGTTTAGCGTTTTCTGAAACCGCTTTTTCTTCTTGTAGACCCGAAACGCCTTTTCTGCCGTCTAAGTCTTTATAGCCTAAAAGTGCCAACACTTTTTCTTTTACGGTAGGACGTAAAACGCCTTCTTCGTTTAGAAGCAATCCGCTTTCGTAAAGTTTAAAAATTATTTCGCGCTTTTGCGTTGGTGTGTAAATAAGTTCGTTTTCGTTTTCTAAATACACGTCGTCAGATGCGAAGGCATCTTTCCCCGCATAGAATATTTTGGTTTTATTGAACTCGTCTTGGCTCCTTATAACTTTAACGCCGTTCAAAAACTGCGCGTAAAGTCTTAAGATTTGTTGCGAAATCTCTAAATAACACTTTCTTATTATTTCAGCAACCATAGTCATACGCTCGTTGTCTTGACTTATAAGTATTTCAAGCGCGCTTCCGCTTGATATTTTGGCGTTGTTAGAACTCGTTGACACTTCACTTACACCACTCACCGCAACAAATTCTTCAAGAAGTCGTTGCTCTTCTTCGTTAAAGTCTTTGGGTAGTGAATTTTCACTCAATATCTCGGGCTTGTTTGCGCCTTGCCTATACACTAAAATTTTGCCTGGTGACAAGCCTTCTTCTGCTAAATCGTCTACGTTAATCGAGCCGTCTTCGACCATCATTACCCCCGACGATAAGCGGTTTATAAACTCGTGCTTTCTATTTTTTACCGCGTTAAAAGCCCGTTGTATAGGGATTAGCCTTTCTATTACGCTTGCGCCGTAAAAACAGCCGTTGACAGGTATAGAAACTTGTTTTACGAACGGGAAAGCGCGCGTTTCGTGTGTGCCGTTTACATACGGAAGTTCGCCGTAATATAGCAGTTTTCCACCCGCTACCGTTATTAATCTACCGTTTGGATACTCGCTTGTCGGCGCATCGTAACGTTCGATAACTATTTTAGAATCGTTTACCGTTCTAATAAACCCGTCTTTTCTACGAGTACTGTTTTGAACGCATAAGTCGAACACGCCTATTTCTTCGCCGGGTAATTTTACCGAATACATCTTTTCAATCACGTCTACGTTAACCGCTTTGGCGTGAATTATACTCTTTAAGTCGCATAATTTTTCGGTATATAAATTATCGGGAAATATCTCGAAGGGCGAAACGGGAATAAGTTTTACTTCACCTTCCATAACGTTTTCGCCGTTTAACGTGCCTATCTTGTCACCGCCGTTGCCGTCCCACGTGATTTTATAAAAACCAGTTCCACAAGTTTCGCTCCAACCGGTAACTTGCCTTACCACTTCTTTAGCGTCTATCCTATTTAACGCTTCTTCGACTAGACGTTCGGCAAGCGTTGCGTTTTGAACGTCACTATCGTCGTCCGTTCTAGACCGCACCGAAATTATCGGCGATACTCTTGACAACTTCGCAAGACGCGTTTCTATAATAGGCGCAACGTGGTTGAAAACACCGCGGTTTTGCCAATAGAAATTTTTGTCTTGGTTGACTATCTCGCCACGCCTATCCACTTCGCAGTATTGGTTACCGACTAAAAAGTTGGTGTTTAACTGCCACTGTCTTTCGTAGGATAGCCTAATTTTTTGTCGCCTTGAAAACTCGGCTTCCGTTTCTGCTACTAGTTTTGCTATAAACTTATCCCTTTCCTTTTCGTCGGTGGGAAGTTTAACCGTAGTTGATTGCTTTTGCATTTTTTTCTCCTTAATAATTTTCTTTTAACAATTTTAACAACCGCTCTTTCTCCGCGTTTAGTTGCTCGTCCGTCATGCTCGACAGGTCTTTTTCTTCTTCACATAATAGAATTTTTATCGCGCTGATATCCGGCGGGACGTTTTTTTTGGTAACCTTTTTCTTAGTTAGTTTGATTTCCCCTTCTTCACCGCTTACGTATTCTTCTACTACTTCCGTGCAGTCGTAACCTAGCGCTTTCTTGATAAGGGCGGTTTTTATTTTTTTATCGCTTGTTTTATCAGTAGTTTTTTCTCGCATTTTTTATGTTTCTTATTCTTCGCTCCTTGTCTAATTGTATTTGTGTTTTTACCTGCTTAACCTTTTTTGGCGAAGGCTTATTCATTAAATAATATCTCAACTCGTCCAGACAGTGATCGTCGTATTTTTTCGGCGTATCACCGTCGCCCCACCAGTAACTTTTTAGTTCGCGTATAAGATTTACGCAACTTTTGAAAACGTATAGTTTCGGGTGCGAAGAATTTACGTTTAGATACTGTTTAACCCGTTGAATTCCACTGAACAAATCTTTGTTGACTTTGGGGTTTGCCAATATTCCGTAATCGTAAAACAGTTCGGTAACGCTTTTGTTGCTTGCCAAAGTTCTTTGATTTGCCGCACTATCTATCAACGCTTGAATTCTGCCCTGTCCATCAGTATGCCAGTTTAACCTTTTAGATATTTCTTTTATTTTTTCAGAGTGATAAAGAATATCCTTTCCCGCTTCGTAGTGCTCCGCAACCGCATAGACGTTGCCGTCAAAGTCTACCGCGTACCAATGCGCTGAAAGCGGATTGTTAAGCCCTGGGTCTATCGATAAGACGTCTTGCCAGTCGAGTGGAACTTCAAAAGGTTCTATAACGTGAACGTTTTCGTCAAACTCGGGGTATACTAACCCCGTTCCGCTTTTAAATCTACCGTATTTTCGGCTTTCTAACTGGTCTTGCGATAAGGATGCTGAAAGTTCTTTTACTTCTTCGGCGTCTAAAAAGGGGTTGTCCCCCCACTCCATAAACTCGTACCAAACTTCTTTACTGTTTAACGAATTTAAATATATTTCATCGTAAATAAAAGTCAGCCCTTTAAGCGGTGTCATCGTGCCGAATATTTCGCCACGCTTATCGAGTACTCGCATACGGCATTCGTCGTAAACGTCTTTCGGGGGTTCTTCATCAAACCAAACGAAGTCAAGCGAACTGCCCTGAAACTTTTCGCGACCTTGGTCGCACGACTTAAAACCTATAATACTAGTTCCGCCAAAAACGTTTTTTATACGAATTTGGTCTATGACACCGTACCTTAAACTGTCCTTTTTACCACTTAGCATCGTAACGTCTTCTATCCACGAAGGGCACAAATAGTCTAATATTTTTGCTTGTGCAACGTCTCGCTGAACCTGTTGCGACAAAGATACTACCCAACCGAAAACGTTATTTTTATTTTGTTTATAAGGGTGAATACCGCGCGCCAAGTACACCGCTTCTACCGCACCACACTCTGTTTTTCCGCTTCGGTTACCACCAAAAACCCATCGGTTCTTTTTAGTGCATTTATGAAACGCCACCTGCTTTTCGTGAATTTTATCGCCTACGTTATACGTTGCAAGCTTGTTTTTACCTTTTCTTTTTTGAAGTTCTTCTTCTATTTTTTTGATTTGTGATATAACGTTTTGCATTCTACATATTTACCTTTTTTGCGATGTTTTTTTGGGTTTTTACCCCTTTGTTTGACTGTATAATGGGGCTTACCGAAAAACACGAGGAATTATTATGTTTAAACGCACCGCTTTAATAGTGCTATTGATTACGGCGTTCTTATCCGCGCTTTATACACCTAAAAAAATTGCGCGCGCGCTTTCTTCTAACGAATATCTGCGTGTAATTACCACGGATACGCCTATTTATTTAGACCAACTAGGCACGCAACTTCTTTTTTATTTGCCTTACACCTATTACGTTAAAGTTTTATCTATAGGTGAAACTTTTGCGCACGTTGAATATCTTGGCGACGACGGAACGCTTGCTATCGACGGATACGTACCTTTCGATATGCTATATAAAGATGACCTTTCCGTTGCCAACCCTTATCCACGTTTAACGCTTACTACCTGTGCGCCGTGCGTTTTATACGCCGACCCCTCTCTTTCCTCGCCCGTTTGTTATCTTTTCGAAAACCGTAATCTAACCTTTCTTGGAAATTACGTTAACGAAAACACCAAAACAACCCTATACTACGTATGTTTTAACGGCCGTCTAGGTTACGTTGAAGAAACGGGGCTTTTTCCGTTTACCTTAGAAAATCACCCCAACCCTTTAACCTTTATTCCCGAAGAAGAGCCTATTATCCCTGAAGCCGAGCCGAGCGAAAATTTAACGACCTTGCGCATAACTATAATCGCTTGTCTGCTCTCCGCCGGGCTAATAACCCTTGCGCTCGCTCTTCGAAAAAACGTTAAACCCGTCAAACAAACCTATTATTACGACGAAAACGATTACGAATAGTTAAGCTATCTTTTCCTTAGAAATTACGGGCGGTAATATTTGAAGGGGCTTTTTCTTAGGCTTGTTTTTATTGCTCCTTTCTTCATATTCAACCGTCCTTTTTAGTAGTTCTTTGAAAAAGTCTAACGAAAGACAGTTCCCTATAAAGAATTTGTCCGTAACCCCAACATTGTCTAACGCCATAGCAAACGAGTTGATTAGTTTTATTTGTTTTCTAAAATAAGCTCTACTCGAACAATCAAAACGTTCAAAATACTCTTTATTTTGTCTTTTGAAATATTTGTATTCAAAACAGTCCAACTCTTTTTTGTCAAACAAAGAAAGGGCTTT
>CAJGCK010000006.1 GCA_904501795.1 uncultured Clostridia bacterium | reverse complement strand
GTTTACCCGTTCCCCAAGGCTTTACTATTTCAACCGAAGCATGTACTCAATATTATGAAGACGGAAGACAAATCAATAGTGATATTCAAGCCGAAATAATGGAAAACATTGAAAAGATGGAAAAGATTACCGGCAAGAAATTCGGTGATTTAGAAAATCCGTTACTCGTATCCGTTCGTTCGGGCGCAAGAGCGTCAATGCCTGGTATGATGGACACCATCTTAAACCTTGGTTTAAACGAAGACGTTGTTAACGTAATTGCAAATAAATCAGGCAATCCCCGTTGGGCTTGGGACTGCTATAGAAGATTTATTCAAATGTATTCCGACGTGGTAATGGAAGTTGGTAAGAAATACTTTGAAGAATTAATCGACAAAATGAAAGAAGAAAAGGGCGTTACGCAAGACGTTGAACTTACTGCAGACGACCTTAAAACTTTGGCAAATCAATTCAAAGCAGAATATAAAGCAAAACTCGGCACGGATTTCCCCACCGACCCGAAAGAACAACTTATGGGCGCAATCAAAGCGGTATTCCGTTCGTGGGATAACCCCCGTGCAAACTATTACAGAATGCAAAACGAAATTCCTTATTCGTGGGGTACTGCAGTAAACGTACAAATGATGGCGTTTGGTAACATGGGTGAAACTTCTGGTACCGGCGTTGCATTTACTCGTGACCCTGCAACCGGCGAAAAGAAACTTATGGGCGAATTCTTAATGAACGCTCAAGGTGAAGACGTTGTTGCCGGCGTTCGTACGCCGATGCCGATAGCAAAACTTAACGAAGTTATGCCTGCGGTTTACAAACAATTTACTGAAATTTGCGGTATTTTAGAAAACCACTATAGAGACATGCAAGACATGGAATTTACTATAGAAGACCGTAAATTATATATGCTCCAAACCAGAAACGGTAAGAGAACTGCTAAGGCAGCGCTCAAAATCGCGGTTGACCTAGTTAACGAAGGTATGATTACCAAAGAACAAGCGCTTCTTATGATTGACCCCAAACAATTAGACGCTCTTTTACACCCGCAATTCGACGCTGTTGCATTAAAGAAAGCAACCCCCGTTGCACAAGCGCTTCCCGCATCACCGGGTGCTGCTTGCGGTAAGGTAGTTTTCACTGCTGAAGACGCAGTAGAACAAGGTAAGAAAGGTGAAAAGGTTATCTTAGTTCGTCTAGAAACTTCTCCTGAAGATATCGAAGGTATGCACTACGCTCAAGGTATCTTAACCGTTCGTGGCGGTATGACTTCTCACGCAGCCGTTGTTGCTCGTGGTATGGGTACTTGTTGCGTTTCAGGTTGCGGTGAAATCAAAATGGACGAAGCAAACAAGAAATTCACTCTTAAAGGCAAGACTTACGTAGAAGGCGATTACGTTTCGTTAGACGGTTCTACCGGTAACATTTACGGCGAAGCAATCCCCACCGTTCCCGCAACTATCGGCGGAGAATTCGGTACGATAATGGCTTGGGCAGATGAATATAGAAAATTACAAGTAAGAACTAACGCTGATACTCCGGCGGACGCTAAACAAGCAAGAGCGTTTGGCGCAGAAGGTATAGGTCTTTGCCGTACCGAGCACATGTTCTTTGACCCCGATAGAATTTCTGCAATCCGTGAAATGATTTGTTCAGACACGGTAGAAGAAAGAGAAGTTGCACTAGCAAAATTGTTGCCTATGCAACAAGGCGACTTTGAAAAGTTGTACGAAGCACTCGAAGGCAAACCTGTAACCATAAGATTCTTAGACCCACCGCTTCACGAGTTCGTTCCTACTACTGAAGAAGACATCAAGGCTCTTGCTGATACTCAAGGCAAAAGCGTTGAAGATATTAAGAATATTATTTCTTCTTTACACGAGTTCAACCCCATGATGGGTCACCGTGGATGCCGTTTAACCGTAACCTATCCTGAAATTGCAAAAATGCAAACGAGAGCGGTTATTCGTGCGGCTATCACAGTTAAAAAGGCTCATCCGGACTGGAATATAGTTCCCGAAATTATGATACCATTGGTTGGCGAATTAAAAGAACTTGCGTTCGTTAAGAAGATAGTAGTTGCGGTTGCTGATGAAGAAATCGCAAGCGCAGGCGTTTCGCTTAAATACGACGTTGGTACGATGATAGAAATTCCACGTGCTGCGCTTACCGCAAGCGAAATCGCTAAAGAAGCAGAATTCTTCTGTTTCGGTACTAACGACTTAACTCAAATGACCTTTGGTTTCAGCCGTGACGATGCTGGTAAATTCTTAACCGCATATTATGAAAGCAAGATTTACGAAAACGATCCGTTTGCAAGAATTGACCAAAACGGTGTTGGTAAACTTATGGAAATGGCTGTTTCTCAAGGTAAAGCAGTTCGTCCTGAAATGCACTACGGTATTTGTGGTGAACACGGTGGTGACCCCACTTCAGTTGAATTCTGCCACAAAATCGGCTTGACTTACGTTTCGTGCTCACCGTTTAGAGTTCCGATTGCAAGACTTGCAGCGGCACAAGCGCAAATTAAGTTTCCTAGATAGTTAAATTCTAAAAATAAATTTCACCGCAAGCAATTTTGCTTGCGGTGTTTTTTAAGCAAAAATCACCTTTGTTTTAACCCTTTCATATACTGCGTATATGAGAAATTCTGCCATTATAAATTTAACAACGCTAAAAAACAACGCCAAAAATATAAAATCAGCCTTGCCGAAAGGCACTAAATTTTGTGCGGTAGTAAAAGCCAACGCATATGGTCACGGCGCGCCTGAAGTTGCTTCGGCGCTATACGATACGGTAGATTGCTTTGCCGTTTCGATTATTGAAGAAGCCGTGCAACTTCGCTTAGCGGGAATAGATAAGGACGTTTTAGTATTAGTTCCTGTAAACGCAAACGAGATAGAAATTGCTATAAATAAGAATATTACGTTAACGATAGACAGTCTAAAAACCGTTCGCGCAATAAACAAGGTGTGCAAAAAACTAGACGCCAAGGTTAAAGTTCATATTAAGTATAATACGGGCATGAACAGATTTGGTATAGACGATTTAGACCAACTAGACAAAATTTGTAAATATATAAGCAAAAGCCCGTTTATAATCTTAGAAGGAATTTATTCTCATCTGGCTTGTCCAGAGAATGAAAGGGCTTTTAATAGCGCTTATAATAAATTTTTACTTGCAATTAACAAGACAAAGGTTTATAATAAAAAAGTAATAGCGCATTTATCGGCAAGCGGTGGTTTTTTGAAAGGCGCGTTCTTCGATATGGTTCGTATAGGTATACTGCTATACGGCTATAAACCCTTCAAATCAAACGCCGTCACAGTAAAACCCGTAATGAAAGTGTTTTCGCAAATAATAAAAAGGCGAAAAGTTGGCGCGGGCGATAGCGTGATGTACGGCAACAAACGGTTAAAAAAAGAGCTAAGCGGTGTTATTGTTCGTTCGGGGTATGCGGACGGGTTTGCGAGAAAACGCATAAATAATCTTGCGAACAATCGTTGTATGGACGTTTCGATGTATCAAGAAAACGGCGCTAAAGATATTTTTCCCGTTTTAGCCGATGCCGACGAAATTGCAAAACAAACGGGCACGATTAGTTACGAAGTTTTATGTACTTCAACTCTTCGTGCAAATAAAATATATAAAAGGTAAGAAAATGTATTATTTTAAAATGACAATTTTATTAGTAGTTTACAACTTTTTTTTGTCAATAATATCAATGGCGGTACTGCTTATTGACAATTCTTTGTGGGGCTTAAAACTCGCGCTCGCCATAGTATGTTTGCTGATTTATTTAGTTCTTATGTTTATAATGCTATCAAAAGAAGGCGAACAAGGTTTAACGATAAGAAATTCCAACGATATAGAAAGAGAGCATATCATAAGAACGGGGGAAGATAGACCGCTTAAACTAAAAGAAGAGTATAAAACGTGGAAGGGTTTTTTTATAGGCTTTTTGGCGTGCTTACCCGTAGTGGTTTGCATGATAATCCACTTGATAACCTATTTTGCAAGTGCGGGTGCGGTTAGTGGCGCAGGTGTTTTAGCTGGTTACATTTATATGGTATTTTTTGCGCCCGTTACCTTGTTTATAACGCAAGAAGTGGCGCTTTGGTGGCAGTTCTTATTTATATTGTATTCTGTTCCCGTTATGATGCTAACTTGTGGAGCAGGCTATATTTTCGGTGCTAAAAAACAACAAGCGCGTTACGACGAGTTAAAACAAAAACACCGCGAAATCTACGGTGAATAAAATTGAGAATAGTTAGTGGGAAATATAGGGGTAGAGTACTCTCTTCTTTTAACGGGGACGACATTAGACCCACGGCGGATAAGGTGAGAGAAAGCCTGTTTAACATACTTCAATATAAAATTGTAGACGCACGCGTTCTAGATATGTTTTGCGGAACGGGTGCGGTTGGGATAGAAGCGTTATCCCGCGGGGCTAAAGAAGTAGTTTTTAACGATAAAAGTAGAGAAAGTTTGATTATTACCAAAAAAAATTTAGAAAAACTTGGCATAGACAACGGTATTAGCGTTATAAACAGAGACTACTCGGCACTGTTTGAAATGAACTTGTCTCTATTCGACGTGGTATTTATCGACCCGCCGTATGCAAGTGACGCGGGGGTTTTGGCGATAGCTAAGGTAGACAAGCTTTTAGTAGACGGTGGAATTGCCGTTTTCGAATCGGAAACGCCTTGGGAGAGCCGAAAAATATTAGATTTGCCAAAAGGGCTAGTTTTTTACGACGAGCGTAAATACGGCAGAGTGTACTTAACCTTTTTTAGAAAGGAGAATTAATATGAAAACGTGTGTTTTTGCAGGCACGTTCGACCCGTTTACAACGGGGCACGAATACGTTGTTGATAAATGTTTAGAGATATTTGATAAAGTTATTATTGCGGTTGGTATAAACCGCGCTAAAACGCCTTTTTTTACGACGGAAGAACGTGTAGACGGTATAAAAAGCGTGTACGAAGGAAACGAAAGGGTAGAAGTTGACGTTTTTTCAGGGTTACTCGTTGACTTTATGAAAACGAAAGGCGCAATTTTTAACGTTAGGGGTATTCGTAACGAAAAAGACTACTTGTACGAAACGGAAATGGCAAGTTACAACCAAGACTTTTATCCCGAGATAACTACGGTGTATATTCCAACGCCCAAAAACTTGGCGTTCGTATCGTCTTCGGCAGTACGTCAACTATTAGAGCACGGTGCTTCTATAGACGGATATTTGCCTAAAAAAGCAAAAGGTAAATTTAACCGAATACTAAACCAAAAAACTAAAAACTAAACCTAAAAAATAACTGATAACCGCCGAGAGTAGTTTGGAAAAAACGAAAGGGGCGGTTTTTAATTTTGCTTTTTTCAGGTAGGATATCGATTGAAAAATTACTGAAAGCCCACCGAAAGAACATAGGGCGCAAATTATAGGTAAAAGTGATTTTGCGCTTGCGCCCGATACCGCCAATCCTTTTAAACCCTTGGTGCATTCGAAAAGCCCTAAGGCAATTCCTTTGCCAAAAAGTTGGTTTCCAAAAAGATAATTTACGATGCTCTCTATCGGCGCTAAAAGTTTAAAAAAAAGTAAAATTTCGGTAAACGTATAAAAGAGTGTAATTATTCCGCCGACAACAAGCACTGAAATAACGGCGGAATATACGCTATCAAAAAACAAGTCGTTCTTTTCGCCGTTAGTAATAGGCGTGAGAGTAATAGGTTTTTCTTTGCGATGATAAAAAGAGAAGATAATACCCGTAATTAGTGCGGATAAAAGCGTTACGGCAAAAGCAATCGCGCCAAGATTTTTATTATTAAAAGTTATTGCGCCAACGCTAGCAATCAAAAACATAGGCGACGGTGTGGAACAAAACGTGCTAGCGCGTTGTGCTTCGGTAGTAGATAAATATCCGTTGTTTTTTAAATCGCTAACCATTTTCGCTCCAACGGGATAGCCCGACATAACGCTTAATAAAAGGGCGTAGCCGACGCACCCGTTAACAAGAAAAAGTTTACTAGTAATAGGCGAAAAAACTTTAGAAATTTTTTTGGTTACAGAAAGCGAAGATAAAACTGCGGTTACAAAAAGGTAGGGGAAAAGAGTTGGCAGAACACAAGCAAAATACAGTTTAATTCCGTCCGTTACAAAGGTGGAAAAGTGCGGAAATATCATTAAAGAAACCGCCAAAACTAAAAAAGAAAAAAATATTAAAAATTCGGCAAAAAGTTTTTTGCGAGACAAAAAATTATACACGATAAATTTTATTAGCGCTTGAAAAAAATTATACTGTATGGTAATATATTTATATGGATTTATTTGATTTAGCAAAAGAAAACCGTTCGGTTCCACTTGCCGAGCGAATGAGAGCAAAAAACTTAAACGAATTTTTAGGGCAAGATCATATAGTAAGCGAAAACAGTTTGCTTCGCAGGGCTATCAAATTAGATAGGCTGGGTAGCTGTATATTTTGGGGGCCACCCGGTTGCGGTAAAACCACGTTAGCAAACGTTATTGCAAGCAGTACCAACGGTAATTTCGTGAAATTAAACGCTGTATCAAGCGGTGTTGCGGATGTAAAAAGAGTGGTAGAAGAAGCGATAAACAATGCTAAACTATACGGTAAAAAAACCTATTTGCTTTTAGACGAGTGCCACCGATTTAACAAAACGCAAAGCGACAGTTTGCTTCCGTCTATTGAAAAAGGGGATATAATTTTTATAGGTTCAACTACCGAAAATCCCTATGCTTCGATGACGCCGGCTATAGTTTCACGGTGCAGAGTTTTCGAACTCAAACGTTTGAGTACTGAAACTGTGAAAAAAGCGCTAAATATAGCCCTTAAAGATAAAGAGCGTGGGCTAGGCGTGTACAATGTGGAAATTTGCGAAAAAGCGCTGAACCATATCGCGTTATTAAGCGCGGGCGATTTAAGGGTTGCGTATAACGCGTTAGAGATGGCGGTGCTTACCACTAAGCCTGATGAAAACGGCAAAATTACCGTTACTTTAAGCGACGCAGAGCAGTCTATTCAACAGAAGGCGCTATCCTTCGATGAGAATTTGTATTACGACATACTTAGCGCATTTTGTAAAAGTCTTCGTGGCAGTGACGCTAACGCCGCACTTTATTATATGCAAAGGCTAATTCAGGGCGGTTGCGACCCGTTGCTTATAGCAAGGCGAATAGTGGCTCACTCGGCGGAAGACGTCGGTATGGCTGACCCAATGGCGCTTGTGGTTGCGACAAACGCTTTGGTGGCTTATGAGAAATTAGGGCTACCGGAAGGGCTACTTCCGTTATCCGAAGCGGTGATTTACGTTTGCGAGGCGGAAAAATCTAATTCGGTATATCTTGCTATGCATCAAGCGGGTGAAGACGCCGTTTCGATTAAAGATGATTTCGTGCCCACGCATTTAAGAAACGCGGTGTACGGTTCTAAAGAAGATAAAGAACTTTCAAAAGAATATAAATATCCGCACGATTACGGCGGATACGTTGACCAACAGTATCTACCAGACCAACTGAAAGGCAAAATTTATTATAAGCCTAACGACAGGGGGTTTGAAAAACAAGTTAAAGAAATACGCAAAAGTAAAGGCAAAAAGCAGTAAAGGAAGTATATATGGACTATTCAGTTAAACTCAGTAAAGAATTAGGCATACGCGTAGATCACGCAAGCAACATTATAGCGCTTATTGACGACGGGAACACTATTCCGTTCATAGCGCGATACAGGAAAGAGCAAACGGGCTCTTGTGACGACCAGGTTTTGCGTGAATTTTTCGATAGACTTAAATATCTAAGAAATTTAGATAAAAGAAAAGAAGAAATTGCGAACTCAATAACCGAGCAAGGCAAGATGACCGACGAGATTGCGTTAGCCCTTGCCCAAGCCGAAACTATGACGGAAGCGGAAGATATTTACCGCCCGTACAAACAAAAAAGAAAAACGCGCGCAAGTGTTGCTATTGAAAAGGGGCTTTCGCCACTTGCCGAAATTATTTTTGCACAAAACGCGCAAACGGAAGTTAATAAAATCGCTAAAGATTATATTAACGCCGAAAAGGGAGTTGAAAGCGAAGAGCAAGCAATTCAAGGTGCTATGGATATTATCGCCGAACAAATTTCAGACGACGCCGAACTTAGAAAGAGTTTGCGTAAACGGATTATGGATACGGGCGAGATTACTTGCAAGTTGTTAGAGAGTGAAAACAGCAAGACCTACGACATGTACAAAGACCATAAAGAGCGCCTATCAACTATACCTTCGCACAGAATTTTGGCTATCAATCGTGGCGAAAAAGAAGAGTGCTTAAAGGTAGCGGTAACGGTAGACGAGCAAGCGTTTATAGACCAAATCAAAGCCGAAAAACTGTCAAATGGCGGAGAGAGTTCGGCACTTGTCGGTCTATCTATTGAAGACGCGTTTAAAAGGCTTATTTTCCCTTCGCTAGAAAGAGAAGCAAGAAGCCAACTCACCGAAAACGCAAGCGAACAGGCTATAAAGATGTTCGAAGTAAACTTACGCCCGTTGCTTTTACAGCCACCGCTTAAAGGCAAAACTATTTTAGGGCTTGACCCCGCGTATAGAACGGGTTGTAAAATCGCTGTTATAGACTCTAACGGCAACGTGCTCGACACGGCGGTTGTGTTCCCAACGCCACCGCAAAACAAAACGGCTGAAGCACAAGCAATATTAAATAAACTTATAGAAAAACATAACGTAGACGTTATATCTATCGGCAACGGTACGGCAAGCAAAGAATCGGAAATATTTATAGCAAATCTAATAAAAGAAAGTTCGCGCAATTTAAGTTACGCCGTTGTTAACGAAGCGGGCGCTTCCGTTTACAGTGCGTCTAAACTAGGTGCGCAAGAGTTCCCCGATTACGAGCCGGCGCAAAGAAGCGCGGTATCTATTGCAAGAAGATTATTAGACCCACTTGCCGAACTAATTAAAATAGACGTTAAGTCGATAGGCGTTGGGCAATATCAACACGATATGCCCGAAAATAGACTTGAAGAAGTTTTAGGCGGGGTCGTTGAAGACTGTGTTAACAGTGTCGGCGTAGATTTAAACACCGCTTCGGCAAGCCTTTTAAGTTACGTCGCTGGGCTAAATAGTGGTATTGCAAAGAGCATAGTAGAATACAGACAAACTTGTAAGTTTACCGATAGAAAAGAGTTATTGAAGGTCAAAAAACTCGGCGCGAAAGCGTTTGAGCAGTGCGCGGGCTTTTTAAGAATAACCGACGGCAACGTTCTAGACAACACCGCAGTTCACCCAGAAGCGTACGGCGCGGTAGAAAAACTGCTTGAAGAAACGGGCTATACTTTGTCTTCGGTATCAAAAGGCGAACTAGGTGATATAAGAGCGAGAATAGAAGAAAAGGGTTGGGCAAACGTTGCAAAAAGTTGTGGCGTTGGCGAACCTACTTTGCGCGATATAGTTACCGAATTAGTTAAACCGGGCAGAGATATTCGTGATAGCTTGCCGAAACCCGTTTTAAGAAGTGATCTAATGGAAATGAAAGACCTTAAAGAAGGAATGGAACTATCGGGCACGGTAAGAAACGTTATTGACTTCGGCGTATTCGTAGATATAGGCGTCCATCAGGACGGTTTGGTTCACATTTCGCAAATTTCAGACAACTATATCAAACACCCGTCGGACGTTTTGAAGGTTGGCGACTTGGTTAAAGTTAAAGTTTTAGGCGTAGACCTAGTTAAAAGCAAGATTTCACTAACGATGAAGACTTCCGATCTACCGCACGGCATCAATACGGGCGCGAACAAAACGGATAGAGAGCGCAAACAAGGTAGACATAACGCCGAAAAAATGAAAGAAAAAAAGCAAATGAGCAAACAAGATATGCTCGAAATGCTTTACAAAAAATTCGGTAGATAGTTTTTTTATTTTGCTATTGACAAAATTTTTAGCATAGAATAAAATATATAAAAAATTCTAGGAGACTTGATATGGCAAAGAAAAATAAAAATTTAACCACTTTTAACAATCATTACGGAATAGTTCTTTTAATTTTAGTGGTAATATCGCTAATAACGTTGTTTTTACCCGTTGTAGAATACGTTGCTAAAATGGGGGATACTACAAATTCAATCGTGGGATGGAGAGCGACGTTTTCTTACGTTTCAACGAGTGACTCGGTTTCTATAACGTATGCAACTTTTAGTTTTTTTAACATGCTTGCATATTTGTTACCCGTTGCGGGCTTGATTTTATCGCTACTTTTCCGTGACAGTAAGAATATACTTTTAAATCTAGCGTCGTTTGCGTGTTTTGCTTTAAGCGCAGTATTGTTTTTCTTTATCGTTCAAAACGTTGCGTACACGGAAGATGCAGGCGCATCGCTTATCACTTTCTACACGCAGTCGTTAGGCTACGGTGCAATTCTGGGCGGAATAGCAAATATAATTTCTGCAATAATTTGCGCAATCAAGGTAGGATTTATTTTAATGGATAGATAAAAAACCCTTCTTTATATAATATAACACAAAAAAATATAACACAAAAAATTCCCGTCGATTTAGAAAAAGAATTTCTTTCGGCGGGATTAATTTTTAAATTTTAAAAAAATTTTTAAAAAACGGGGTTAAAACGCTTTACTATTTTTGTCGAAAGGTGTAACATAATATGCGTAACTTAAGTGCAAATACTTAAATAAATTGCTCATCATTTTCCCCCTTATCATATATTATTCAGGAAGCAGTAAACGGTGTTTATTGCTTTTTGAATTTTAAACGGTAAAATATTGAAAATTTTAACCTATTATGTTAAAATATTAAAAAAAGAAGATTTTTTATTGCTCAATTTTAAAAAAGGAGAATTTTATTTTGCATCCTAGGCAAATGATGCGAAAAAACATAAGGGAGTAGGGTATAAATGACAAAAGGTGAACTAGCAAAACAAATTTTTACTTCGGGCAGAAATTGTGCGCAGTCGGTTGCGCTTGCTTTTAAAGATGAAATGGAATTAACTGAAGAACAAGTTTTAAAACTGTCGATAGGTTTTGGCGGTGGCCTTGGTCGTCAACGTTTGGTTTGTGGCGCGGTTTCGGGTATGGTTATGGTTTTAGGTTATCTAAAATCAAACGGAACGGATACTTTATCATCATATTCACTCGTTCAACAGGCATGTGCGGAAGTAAAAAAAGAAATAGGTTCACTCATTTGCGCCGAGTTGTTAGAAGGGGTTAAGACAAGTACAGGCTTAATTCCCGAAGCAAGAACGGAAGAATATTACAAAAAACGTCCGTGCGCAGATATTTGTCAAATTGTTGCAGATATCACCGATAAATATCTAAAAAATTAATAACGAACAAAAAAACGCGTTGCAATCTAGCAACGCGTTTTTAAATTTTAAATAATAATTAATTTATGCCGTCAACGTAATTTTTTACCGATTTAGAAGCAAAAATCATTCCGCCGACAACCACGTCTATAGCAAGATCTACTAAGACGAAAGCGTTGTAAGCAAAACTGTATAGTAGTTCTTGTCCTTCCCATAGCGCCCACGAGTAGAATACGAAATAACCGCTTAACACGTGTGAAAAATATCTAAACAGGCAGGCAACCGTCATGCCTAAAATAAGTTCTAAAATAGCCTTTCCTTTTAATAGTTTACAGCCCTTAAATATGCCTGCAAGACCAAGCGCACCGAAAGCGATAGGGTAGTCTAATAATACTTGAAGTGGTTGATATATTTGCGGATTTTGTAGGCACTGTAAAAGCCCGTATATTACGCCGACCAAAACGCCACGTTTTGCACCGAAAATATAAGCGTAAATCATAATCGGTAGCATAGAAACAAGCGTTATTGACCCGCCGAGCGGTAACGAGAAAAACTTAACGAACGAAAGTGCGTAAGATAGCGCAATGCAAACACCTGCATAAGACAACTGTTTGGTGGTGTATTCGCCTTTTTTTCTATCGAACAATAATGAAAGAAGGGCGATAACGACAACCAAAAGCGCAGACAACACAATAAACAAGACGTTGTTGTTAGGCGTGTAGTTTTCCCATTCGTTTTTAACGGTTGGTAAAAGAACGATTAAGCAAACGGCGTACGCTACTATAATCAGAGAAAAAACGATTGCCAAGATTTTAAACGCCAAATTTTTTTGTATTTTCTTAAGAATAGTTAGGGTAATTCCCGAGATTAAAAGCAAACACAAAAAGCCTAAAATCAAATAGAAGTTAGCGTCAATTTCGTTTTTAACAGCCATACGTGATATTTGCAAGTATAAAATAATTGCAATCAGTAGCGCGCAAAAACCAAGCAAGACGCCAAGCGCAACCGAAAGATAGCCCTTAAATTTTTCTTTTGCAAAAAATTTAACGAGCAGTCCTGCGGTGAAAAGGACAACTAAAAGCGCAATAAAAGCAAACAAAGCAAAGGTTTGAACTGCTTCTATAACCGTTTTAAGCGTGTCCTTGTCAAGTAAAAGTAACAAGTTTCCCATAAAACACTCCTTTTATTCGCTGATAAATGACAAGCGTACCCAAATTAGCGGACGCAAAAAAATAAGCGCACCCGTTATTTTGGATGCGCGTATAAGCAAAATACTACTACTATTTCTCTTTCCCTTCAAGCATTACCTTGCGGGTTCAAATGGTGTAATCTCAGCCGAACGGCACCCATAGCGAATATATAAAATTTTAATATGCTTATTTTAGCACCAAAAAAATCTTGCGTCAAGTGAAATTATGTGATAAAATAAAAAAACTTAAAATTCGATTTTTATATAGGGGGATAAGGCTTTGTATAAATTTTTCGCGTTCATAAATCGTATGAAGCATATAAAACGATGGTCGCTAATGCGTTCTGTAAAAGAAGAAAACATAATGGAGCATAGTCATCAAGTTTCAGTAATCGCGCACGCGCTATGCGTTATACAAAATAAGAACTACGGTGGTACGCTCGATGTAAAGAAAACCGTTTTATTCGCGCAATATCACGAAGTCGGTGAAGTAGTAACGGGTGATTTACCCACGCCGATAAAATATTTCAATCCCGAAATTCAGTCGGCGTATAAAGACCTTGAAAAGAACGCTTGCGAACGAATTTTAAAGAATTTACCCGAAAATCTTCAAGACGAGTTTAAGGAATACGTTTTACCAGATACTCAATGCGAAGAATACAAAATCGTTAAGTACGCCGACAGGATAAGCGCTTATCTAAAATGCGTAGAAGAAGTTAGAATGGGTAATTCGGAGTTCAAAAAGGCGCTAAAAAGCATAGAAAAAGAATTAAAATCGTGTAGTGCCGAGTGCGTGGGATATTTCTTAAAAGAGTTTGCGCCCGCATACGAATTGACCTTAGACGAGTTAGATTAGTTTGATTTGTGCAAGTTTTACAATAAAGGTAAGTAAATTTATGAATATTGCCCATTGTAAACGCTAGCAAAATATGTTAAAATATTAAAGTAAAAAATTTGGCTTAAAACTAGGAGGAAATTATGTCAAGCTTAAATTTAAAAAACATTTATAAGGTTTATTCGTCAGGCGTTATCGCAGTTACCGACTTTAACCTTGATATCGAAGACAAAGAGTTTATCGTTTTAGTAGGTCCTTCGGGATGCGGTAAATCAACAACTCTTCGTATGATTGCAGGTTTAGAAGAAATTTCTGCTGGTGAACTTTATATCGACGGCGTATTAGTTAACAACCGCGCACCTAAAGATAGAGATATAGCAATGGTTTTCCAAAACTACGCTCTATATCCGCACATGACCGTTTACGACAACATGGCGTTCGGTCTAAAACTTCGTAAACTTCCCAAAGCACAAATTGACCAAAGGGTTAAAGAAGCGGCAAGAATTCTTGGTATAGAAATGTATCTTTCGAGAAAACCTAAGGCGTTATCAGGCGGTCAAAGACAACGTGTTGCTTTAGGCCGTGCAATCGTTCGTGAACCGAAAGTATTCTTGCTAGACGAACCGTTATCTAACCTAGACGCTAAGTTGCGTTCACAAATGAGAACTGAAATAACCAAACTTCACAACAGACTAGCAACTACGTTCATTTACGTTACTCACGACCAAATCGAAGCAATGACCATGGGTACTCGTATCGTAGTTATGAAAGACGGATTTATTCAACAAGTTGATAGTCCTATCAATTTATACGATTATCCTATTAACCAATTCGTTGCAGGATTTATAGGTTCACCTCAAATGAACTTCTTTACCGGTAAACTCATTGGAACTAAAAATAAGGTTTGCGTTCAAATCGGTGAAGAAAAGGTTGAATTACCTAAAGAAAAAGCTTCTTTAATCGTAAATCTTGATAAATATTTGAATACTGATAGAGAAATTATTTTCGGTGTTAGACCTGAAGACATTAGTGACGAAGCAAGCGATATCAAATCAAACGAAAAAGGCTGTATCGAAGTATTCGTTGACGTTGTTGAAGCATTAGGTTCTGAAACGTTGCTTTACTGCAAAACTAAAGAATTAGTTAAGGCTAACGAAGGGAAAGAAAGTATCGTAGACGACATTAATAACCTTATCGCTAAGGTAGACGCTCGTTCGGAAACCAAAGCAGGTGCGTTCGCTAAAATTTCTATAGATTTAAATCACTGCCAACTTTTCGACAAAGTAACCGAAGTAACCATTCTTGCTCGTGATGAAGAAAACAAGGCTAAGATAGAAGAATTACAAGCAAAACGTGAAGAAGAAGAGGCTGAAAAGGCGAGAAAAGCTGCTGAAAAACTTGCTGAAGAAGAAGCAAAGGCACAAGCGCTATTAGAAAAACAACGCGCAAAACAAGCAAAAAAACTTGCTAAACTTCAAAAGAGTGAACAAACTACCGTTGAAGAAACGACTGTTGAAGAAGTAGCGGAAGAAACTTCTAGCGAAGAATAATAATTAAAAACAAAAAAGAAAAACACTTTATCGATTTGATAAGGTGTTTTTTTACTAAAAAATAAAAATCAAGGCTTATTTTTTGCAATAGAAGATAAATGTTTAAAAAATTCTTGAAATTTAGGGCGATTTAGTTTATACTTTATCAAAAGGTGACAAAATGAATAACGATATCAACGTTTTTTTAAACTTTATCAAAGAACGCACGGGCATATGTATTAGCCTATATAACGGCAAGGGAGAAAGGGTTGTTGGCGACATAGAGTTTACCGACAAAACCGTTTTTCCCGTTACTGAAATATTGCAAACGGGTAACGTAACGCTTTTTCCTATAAAGTATAAAAACAAGTCCTACGTCGGCTGTATAGACGGTGCGACCGATAGCCAAAAAAAATACGCGCTATTAATATGCGAACTAGCCGAAAACGTTTTTTATAAAGAAACGGACTTTTCGCGCGCGGATTTTTTTAAGTCGCTCTTACACGGCGAGTTAAACTACGCGCAAATACGCAAATACTTAACCAAATTTTCAGTGCCCGAACGTACTAGTTGTTGCACCTTACTAGTAACGGTTGAAAAAAATCGTATTGAAGAAGTTATAAACGTTCTCAAAACGTACGGCGAAGAGACGGACGTTATAGTAAAAAACGACGAGTATCAGTGTGTTTTTATAAGATTTTTAAGTCAAGTAGAAGACGAGTACCACTCTTCGCAAGAATATTCCGAGTTTTTAATTCAATCGATATACGAAGAAACAGGCGTACCTGTTAGGATATCTATAGGCGGAACGGTTAAGTCGATTTACGATTTAAACGTTTCTTACGTTCAAGCGTTAACGGCGCTAAGAATGAGCAAAGAGTTGTCGTCAAAAGGCGAAGTGCATACCTTCAAAGAATACGTCTTGATAAAAATGCTTGAAGATATGCCGAAGTATAAACTAAACGAATATCTTGAAATTTTAACTGATTCTAACGCTAAAGAGATTTTCTCGGATACTGAAATGATTAACACTGCGGAAGAATTTTTAGAAAACAGTTTAAACGTTAGCGAAACCTCAAGAAATTTATATTTACACCGCAATACGCTTACTTATAGATTGGATAAAATAGAGAAGATGACGGGGCTTAACTTGCGCAAGTTTTCGGATGCTATAACGTTTAGGCTAATCACTTTACTTGCAAAATTGTTAAACGAATAATTAAACGAGTGAAAGGGTATGAACGAAAAAATAGAAACTAAGATTTCAAAGAAATTTAAAATCGTGATATCATTATGTGCGGTAGCAATAATGATATTTTCGTTTTTTGTGGGATATTTTACCCACTATTTAATGCAGGGCGAGAAAATAAATAGTATAATTTGGCTTATTAAACAGATAGAAGGCAACTATTATTTTGACGAGGGCGACGGAAAGATTAAAACTTTTACTACTGAGGATTATGCCGACGCAATAGTGAAAAATTTACTTGACAAATATTCCGATTATTATACTAAAGACGAATATATCGACGTTATTTCTACAAGCAAAGGCAATAGTTACGGTATAGGCGTTTCCTTTTTGAAAACCGCAACCGACAACACTATTTTTAAAGTATCAGGTAACTCTCCAGCCGAACGGGCGGGACTTCGTGACGGCGACAAGATAATCGCGGGCGAAGTTGGTGGAGTTAAAACGCAACTAAATAATAAAGAAGAAATTTTTGAATTTTTAGGCGGTATTTTAGAAGACGTTTCGTTTAGCCTTGACTGTTTAAGAAAGGGCGAAACGTTTTCGGTAACCTTAAAGCGAGAAGCGTTTATTGAAAGTTTTGTGTTTTATAGCGACAGTGAAAAGAGTTTAAGATTTCAGGCGGAAGGGAATATGCCCTTACAAAAGGTAGAAGGTAGTGAAAACATACCAAGTTTATCTTCGAGCACGGCATATATAGCTCTTTCTTCTTTCGATGGTGGCGCGGTCGAACAAATAGGTTGGGCGATGGAATATGCGTCCTTACGTGGAAAGAGTAAAATAATTCTAGATTTGCGTTCGAACGGTGGCGGGTATATGAGTGTTTTATCGGGCGTTGCTTCCTATTTTACCTACTCGGAACAAGCAAGGTATCCAGTTATAGCGGTTGCCGTTAATAAAAGTGGCGCAGTACAAAACTTTACTAGTTCGGGTGATAATTTCAATAGGAATATTGAAAAAATTTGTGTGTTAGCAAACGAAAATACCGCATCTGCATCGGAGTGTTTAATAGGCGCTATGTTGCATTACGGCAAGGCGTTTAACGAAAATTATTTGGTTATAGAAAAAAACGACCAAGGTATAGCAAAAACTTATGGCAAGGGGATAATGCAAACCACCTATCCAAACGTTTTAACGGGGCAAGCGGTTAAAATGACTACTGCTTTTATATACCAACCTAATGGAAGAGTTAGTATTCACGGCGTTGGTTTTATTCCGCTAAATGAAAACGCGGTAGAAAAGGGCGAAGGGATAGCGCGTGCAATAGAAATTCTTCAGTAAAGTTATTCGCTCAAAAAGGCGTTAAGCAAAAAAACTATTTCGCTATCGGCGATATTTTTAATAGGTTCAATTCCAAACGAAAGCTCGTTGCAACTAGCAGGGCTTTCTTTTTTTGCGCCCGATAAAAAATCTTTCAAAATAGGCGTTAATACTTCGGGCGAAAGCGAAGATAAAACTTTTTTTAAGTCAAACGAATTATTTTTAAAAGTTTCTAAAATAGGCGCGTATTTATCACCAAAATATTCTTTTACGAAAAACGAAATTAAAAATTGTAGTATTTCCATAATAACTCCACTAACATAAACGAGCGTTCGCTACATAAACTAAAAAAGAAAAAATTTTTTAGGAGTGTAGCATGAACGATTTTAACGAATATGCATCTAAACAACAAAATTCGACGAGTGATAACGGCAATTTATTCGACCTAATAAATTCCATCGCAAAAAAATACGACGGCAAAAGCCAAAACGAGTTGTTAATGGCTATTTACAAAGAAGCCACCAAACGCAAACGTGCGGGAACTTTATCCAACCAAGAGTTAGAGGGCTTCAAAAACGTTTTATCGCCCTTACTCGACGATAAAAAACGGGCAATCTTGAACAAAATCGTAGAAGAACTTAAAAAAATTTAGCCACGCGCAATCGTGTTAATCGCCTTTATAAAATAACTGATTTCTCTAGAACTGTTTTGTGCTGAAACGCTTGCTCGCAACAACCCTTCATTTTCGGTTTTTAAATATTTATGTATAAGCGGAGCACAATGAAACCCACCTCGCACGGCAACGTCGAATTCGTAGTTTAGTCGGTCGGCTAGTTCAGTGCTAGCAATTCCGTCTATCAAAAAGGACACTATGCCTGCGGGGTTTGGGGTTGAAAAGCATTTTACTCTTTCTATTTTAGAAAGTTCTTCAATCATACGCTTTGTTCTATCAAGTAACGTTTTAGAAAACTGTTCCATATTTAAGAAAGTATATTTAACACCTTCGTTAAGTGCGGAAATTGCGGGTAGGTTTTGCGTTCCGCTCTCTAAACGTTCGGGCAAATATTCGGGTTGAGAAAGGTTAAAAGTCTCCGTGCCCGTGCCACCGTAGATAAGCGGGGTTAGGGTAATATTTTCTTTTAATAATAAAACACCGCTTCCCATTATTCCGTGAAGCCCTTTGTGCCCCGCAAGCGCAAGCATTGAAATATTGTCGTCTTCTAAATTTAGCGGTACGTGTCCGCCTGCCTGCGCACCGTCTACTAAATAGGGTATATTGAATTTGGCGCAAGTTTCGCCTATTTGTTTTATAGGCAAAAACTCTCCAGTAACATTAGAACAAGCGGTGGTCACCACAAGACAAGTTTTCTTTTTTATTTGTTCGGCAATAAGTTTTGGTAGGCTTTTAGTATCACCACTAACTATCGAAAGAGAAATCTCGCCCCTTTGTTGAAGGGCGGTAAGCGGTCTTAAAACGGAGTTGTGCTCGTAAACTGTGGTAATAACGTGCCCACCCAATTTATAGCACCCAAAAATTGCCGTATTAAGCGCTTCGGTACAGTTTTTGGTAAAAATAACCCTTTCTTCATTAGCGCCGAAACGTTTTGAAATCGTCTGTCTACATTCATTAATTAGGTTAGCGCCGGTTAGTGAAAGTCTGTGTCCACTTCGACCGGGGTTAGCCGATAAATATCGCAAAACGTTCATCGCGCAATCGTAGACGGTATTCGGTTTAAAACCGCCCGTTGCACCGTTATCAAAATATATCATTTTTGCTCCTTTTTCGGCAGTAACAATTAGGCTATGCCGATAATAAAATGTATTAGATATTAACTATTTTATAGTCAAGAGTTCAATATTATGCAAAGGAGAAAATAAAATGGAATATATAGTAGTTGCTTTTCGTTCAAGAGAACAAACGGTAAAATTTTCTAACTTTTTAAATAAAAATTATATTAGTAACCGCATTATAAACACTCCTAAAGAAGCGCTTGTTGGGTGCGGACTGTCCGTTAGAGTTGGAGTTAATAGTCTATCTAACGTTTATCGCGCGGTAAGAGCGGTATCTTTTAGTAGTTTTGCGGGAATATTTTTAGTTAAAGAACTAAACGGGAAAAGATTTGTTAAAACCATTTAACAGTTTAAGAGTAAAAAATGCTTGTAAAACCGCTTAAATGTATGATAAAATTAAATATATCGATAGGGAAAGGACGTGATTATGGAAAAATCTACGGCAAATAGGATAATAGAGATATTATCCTTTCATTACGAAGACAAGCCTGCACTTAATTTTTCTACGCCCTACCAGTTATTAATAGCGGTAATTCTTTCCGCGCAGTGTACGGACGAGCGTGTAAACAAGGTGACCGCTAAACTATTTTTAGAACACGGCACGGCAGAGAGCATGCTAACGCTTTCCGAACAACAGTTAGAAAAGTATATCTATTCGTGCGGTTTATACAAAAATAAAGCCCGCCATATTCTTTTGGCGAGCAAAGATATAATAGAAAGGTTTAACGGGCAAGTTCCGTCTTCGTTAGAAGATTTAAGAACGCTTGCCGGCGTGGGTAGAAAGACGGCAAACGTGGTGTATTCCGTTGCGTTTGGTAAGGACGCGATTGCGGTGGACACGCACGTTTTTAGAGTTGCAAACCGAATAGGGTTAGTGGACGCGACTACTCCCGAAAAAACCGAACGGCAACTCATGCAAATTTTAGAAAAGAAAACGTGGTCGAAAGCGCACCACTATCTTATATATCACGGGCGAGCAAGGTGTAAGGCAAAAAACCCTGACTGCGAAAATTGCCCGATAAAAGAACTGTGCTTAAAAAAAATTAAAAGGTGAAATATGTTTGTTGATAGAGCGGTAATAACTATAAAAGCCGGGGACGGTGGCAACGGAATAACTTCTTTTATCCATTATAAAGGTAAGGTGAGCGGTGGCCCCGACGGTGGCGACGGCGGAAAGGGCGGGAATATAGTTTTCGTTGCGGACAGGCACTTAGGGAATTTAGCCGATTATTACTACAAAACCAAATACGTTGCGGAAAACGGTGGCAACGGTCAATCTAAAAACTGTTTTGGTGCGCAAGGAAAAGACCTAGTTTTACGCGTGCCGTTAGGGACGGTTATAAAAGACAAGCAAACGGGCAATATAATAGCCGATATGTTTAGCGAAGGCGAGAAAAAGACGGTGCTAATTGGTGGTGACGGCGGAAAGGGAAACGCGCGTTTTACTTCTGCAAGAAGACACGCCCCACATTTTTCGCAACTTGGCGAAAAAACCGAGACCAAACAAGTCGTTTTAGAACTTAAAACGATAGCGGACGTGGGCTTAGTTGGTTTTCCAAACGTAGGCAAGTCGACGTTATTATCAAAAATTACCAAAGCGCGTCCTAAAATTGCAAACTATCATTTTACTACCCTATCGCCAAACCTTGGCGTTTGCGAAGTGTTTGATAAAAACTTTACAATTGCGGATATTCCGGGGTTAATTGAAGGGGCAAGCGACGGAGCGGGGCTTGGCACGGAGTTCTTAAGACATATTGAAAGGACAAGAATGCTCGTGCACGTGGTAGACGTTTCCGGCGTAGAAGGTAGAGACCCTTACGAAGATTACTTGCAAATAAATGAAGAACTTAAAAAATATAGCAAAGAACTAAGCAAACTTAAACAAATAGTAGTAGCAAACAAGTGTGACGTTTACGGTGCGGAAGAAAATCTTAAAGTTTTCAAAGAAAAAATAGGCAGAAAACACAAAGTTATTCCTATGAGCGCCATCACAGGCGATAACACTGAAAAATTAAAAGCGGAAGTTTTGAAAGTACTAGAAAAATTACCGCCAGTTAAACCGCTTGAGTTCGAAGAGTTTAAATATGAAAAACCCGAGAGATTAGATTACGAAATCTTCAAAGAAGGCGAAACGTTCGTTATCGTTGGAACGCTTGTTGACGTGCTGGTTAGAAACGTAGTGCTTTCCGACACCGATTCTCTTGCGTATATGCACAAGGTGTTGCGCGATAGGGGAATTATAAACGAACTACGCAAGATGGGTGCAACCGATAAGAGTACGGTTATTATAGGCAACGAAGAATTTGAGTTTATAGACTAAAGGAGAAAATATGTTAACTTCAAAACAAAGAAGCGCGCTAAGAAGTTTAGCCATGAAAATAGAACCGGTGACGCAAGTTGGTAAACTTGGCGTTAACGAAAGTTTAATCGAAAGTTTGGATGGAGCAATAGAAAAAAGGGAACTGATAAAGGTAACCGTGTTAGAAAATTCGCTTTTAATCCCAAAGGAAGCGGGGATTGAAATAGCCCAGCGTTTAAACGCAGAGTTCGTTTGCGCGACCGGTAGAAAACTTGTTTTTTATAGAAAAAGTAAAAGCGACAAGGTTAAGCATATAGAATTTTAGGCTCTATTCGGCGCAAAAAAGGCGTTGGTAAGACCTAAAAGCGCAATCGCCGTTCCGCTAATCACGTAATAAATCTTAAACGGAGTTATAAAACTGAAAAGTAGCAAGAATAAGCCTAGCGTTAAAAAGCGTTTGGCTTTTTTTCTATCAAAAAATTCTTTCAAAAAGGAAAGAGAATTTTTTTTGTGTATTAAATCTGCTCTAACAGGTGGCAAGCACCCGTTTTTTTCTAAAAAAGAATAGGCGTCGCTCACTTGAAGAACGGTAACTTTATCGTTAAATCGTTTTGCAAAATTTAAAACGTCGTCTTTAGCGCTAACGCAGTAAAGCAAGGCACGTTCGTTTTTTTGAAGACGGTTAAACGCGCTAACTATTTCAGTTTTACTAAGACTGTCGAAAGAAAAAAGTAAAAAAACACGCTCGCCCTTTTCGGTCAACACCCCTTTTGAAAATTTTTGGCAACTTACCTTCTCGTTTTTATAAGCGTTAGAAAAATATTTAATCCTTTCGGGGAAAGTCATTAAAGCGAGTTCTTCTCCGATTAAAATAACGTTTTGATTTTTTTCGCTTGTCAAGAATTTGTTTTTTTCTTTTTTAAAGTCTACTTTGTTTTTTATTATCAACAAAATTATAGAAAGAGAAATGGAAAAACCGATTGCGGAATTTCTTGGCAAAAAATAGTATAAAAAAACAAACCATACAAAAAAATTTAATAGGAAAAAGAATATCGAGTTAACGGTTAGTTTAAAGTAAACGCTTTTCATATAACACCTAGCCTTTTTTAGATTATTGACTTTTTTTCGGCTGTTCATACAAAAAACGTGTTGATTTTATTTTAAAAATGTGCAATAATATTGACATGAAAAAAATTGCCGTATTCGGCGGAACTTTCAACCCCGTTCACAACGAACACGTCGCACTAGTTAACCAAGCGATTTCGGGGCTAGAATTAGACAAAATAATAATTACGCCAACTTTCACGCCACCGCACAAATCCACCGTGCCCGCCCCTGCAGAGTATCGCTTAAACATGCTTAAAAGGGCGTTCCTTGGCAACGAAAAGGTAGAGATAAGCGATTTTGAAATAAAAAACCAGGGCAAGAGTTATACTTATTTGACCGTTGAACATTTCAAATCATTGTATCCCGATAGCACTTTGTATTTTTTAGTTGGCGGGGATATGCTGACCGACTTTAAAACTTGGCGATATCCAGAGCGCATACTTGCTTCTTGCACGCTAGCCGTTATCGCAAGGCAAGATTATTTTACCGACTGGGAAGGGGAGAGAGAATATTTCAAAAAAACCTTTGGTAAAGAGTTCGTTAGATTATCGTATACGGGGAAGGAGTGTTCGTCGACTAAAATTCGAATATACTCGGCGCTCTCGCTACCTATTAGCGACCAAGTACCAAAGCAAGTTGAAGAGTATATTAAAGAAAACGAAATTTATTCTCAATTAGAATACGCCGACTATATCAAAAAGGTGTTGCCTGAAAAAAGATTAAAACACACTGCAAACGTGATTTGTCAAGCCTTAAAAAAAGTAAAAGAATTGAAACTAGACGAAAAAAAGGTAATTACTTCCGCGCTTTTGCACGATTTAGCAAAATACCAAGACAAAGCCGACTATAAAGACTTTGATTTGCCGTCGGGTGTACCACAAGCGGTAGAGCACGCGTTTTTGGGGGCTTATATCGCCGAACACGTTTTAGGAATTAGCGATAGCGAAGTGATAGACGCAATAAAGTTTCACACTTCGGGCAAGGCTAATATGTCGACGCTAACTAAATTGATTTTCGTTGCGGATATGATTGAAGAAGATAGGGATTACGACGGTGTGGAATACTTAAGACAACTTTACGAAACGGATTTTGAAAAATGTTTGGTAGAGTGTTTGAAAGAAGAAGTAATACACTTAAAGAATAAGAAACAATATATATATCACGAAACGCTTTCGGCGTTCGAATATTATTGCAAATAAAAAAAAAGGAACGATTTTATGGACGCAAAAACTTTTTCTAAAGAAATATGTAAAATTTTATCTAAACACAAAGCAGAAGACATACTTATTATCGACGTAACCGGTAAAACGGATATAGCCGACTATTTCGTTTTGGCGGGTGGCCGTTCAATGACGCATACTCGCTCGCTTATCGAACTTTTGGAAGAAGAAGTGGATAAGATGGGTGTTGCTCCCAACAGGCGTGAAGGCGTTAAAGAAGGCAGATGGGCGGTATTAGATTACGGCGACGTTATAGTTCACATTTTTAACGACGAAACTAGATTGTTCTACCATTTAGAAAGTTTATACGACAATGGTAAAAACATAGAAAAATATACCGACTAAGAAGACTTTCGCACGTATATTTTATCGATTTCTTCGGGATTAATTTCTATACTTCGAACTACGTTAGAAGGTTTTTTTCGCGCTTTGCGTTTGACAGGTTTTACTTCTTTTTCATCAGGTTTAGGGAAAAGGCTTGAAACGTTTTTATAAAAAACTTTAGCGCCAAGTACCACCACCACTGAAAAAACGAAAAACACCGAAATGAAAAAAATTCCACCGACAACCGATAAAAAAATTTCGCTCATATAATCACCCTTGATTATACTAACATGCGAAAGATAAACGTAAATAAGAGTATTTGTTGATAAATGATATATTTTATCGCAACCACAAAAAAGAAATTTAGGATATGGAAATAAACGAAAAACAAACGGGCATAACCGTTATAAATGGTAAAAATAAATCTATAAAGACGTCAAAAAGGATAAACAAACGCAAGTGCGATACGGAGAGCGGACCTTCTAAAAACGGCGAAAAGGACGCGTTTGATGTACTTGCACGTCTTTTACATACCACTGCTTTTGAACTTAAAGAAGAAGCGGTAACTTTATTTGTTAGCAAAATCACTTCTAAACTGAAAAAAGTTTTAATACGGCAAAACTTAAACTTAAAAGAAGTAAAAAAGGTTTTTGACGATACCAAGTCGTTGATGATTGGTGGGATAGCGGTAGCGCCCATCTATTTGCCTGCTTGCGCAAAGACTTCTAAAAAATACTCGCTCAGTGAAATCAACGTGGGCGTGTTGATTGATTTTCCGTTTGGCGAAAGTCCGTTCAAAACGAAAATAGCGTCGGTTAGGCAGTGCCAAAAAGTAGGCGCGGACGAGGTTGTGGTAACGCTTCCTAAGGCGTTGTTTGCTGAAGAGCATAAAAAGACTTTGAAAAAACAGTTGAAAAAACTTAGCAAATCTTTTGAACTAGACGTGGGCGTAGCGGTTGAAATAACTAATCTTGCCGAAAAGGATATAAAGCACGTGTTAAAGGCAACAATGCAAAGCAAAGTAGACTTTTTGGTGTTTGAGTTTGGTCAAGCTTCGGCAAATGAAGTTATAGAAAAACTTGAACTTATTTCTAAATATAAGGGGAAACAAAAAATACGTATACTTGCTAACGCCGAAACAGTGGAATCGGTTAGCGCGCTTATGAAATACGATATAGACCAAATTTTAACTCCGTTTGCGGACGATATCGCAAGAAGTTTGTTTGAAAGATTTAATTTAAAAATTAAAAAAGGTAATTAAAATACTTTACAAATAGTCGAGCGGGTATTAAAATATAATTAATTCTTTGGGGCGGGGCGAAATTCCCCACCGGCAGTAACAGTCTGCTAACGCATTTTTGCGCCGAAAGGGTGAAATTCCCTTACCGACGGTATAGTCCGGATGATAAAAGAATAACGGGAATATTTTTTCCGTTTAAACTTTATTTGTTTTTTCACGCCCCGAGAAAATTTACTAGGGGCTTTTATTTTTATGAAAAACGTATTCACAACCAAAAACATATCGGGTATGGCGGTGTTTTCCGCACTGTCTTTCGTGGTTTATCTTTTAGAAATTCCATTGTTTGCAGGCACTCCCGCTTCGTTTTTAGAACTAGACTTTTCTAACGTTTTCGTAATGCTTGCAGGGTTTATGTACGGGCCTTTGCCGGCGGTGATAGTGTGCGCAGTTAAAGAAGCCATACATATTGCCGTGGGTAGCACGGGTGGTGTTGGTGAACTTGCGAATTTTATTATCACCACGACTTACGCGCTTGTACCGTCTATCGTGTACCGTTACAAAAAGGGTATTAAAACGGTTGCGCTAACGCTTTTTATCTCTTGTTTATTGCAAACGGGCATTTCTCTTTTGGTAAACAAATTTATAAACTTTCCATTCTTTACGGGTAGTTTGCCCTTTGTTCCTAACGATATTTCAAATATGATGTTTGCAAAACTTTGGGCTTATATTTTAGCGTTTAACGGTATAAAAAGCGTTTTGATATCCGTGGCAACGATTTTGTTATATAAAAGGGTCTCGTATTTATTCAAAAAAATCAACTTACAAACTTCTACTAAGGTTGCTAAAGACGGCGCTTTAATTTCTAATAGTGAAAAACAAACGCAAGAAATAGCGTGTGAATACGCCAAAACCCTTTCGTTAGGCGACGTGGTATTGTTAGAAGGCGATTTAGGTGCGGGCAAAACGGCGTTCGTTAAAGGCGTTGCAAAATACTTCGGGCTTGACGGGGTGACTAGTCCCACTTACGCCTATCTTAACGTTTACGGTGAGAAAATTTATCATTACGATTGTTACAGGTTGTCGTGCGGGGAAGATGCAACGTTGCTTGGGCTTACCGATTATTTCGGTGGCGAAAATATTTGTTTTATAGAATGGGCTGAAAAAATAGAAGACGTTTTACCTGACAAAGTTAAAAAAGTTAGAATTGAAAAGGTTAACGAAAAAACGAGGAAGATTTATTTATGAACTATTTAGCGGTGGATACGAGCGGAAAAAATTTAACGATAATATGCTCTCAAAACGGAAAAACGGAAGTTTATTTCGATAAAGAGTGTGGCGTTAACCACTCGGTAAAAATAATGCCCGCAATAGAAGAGACGGCAAAAAAAGTGGGTTTTGAGTTTGAAAAGGCAGACTTTTTCGCCGTAGTAGTGGGCGCCGGCTCGTTCACGGGCATAAGGATAGGAGTTGCTACGATTAAGGCGCTTTGTTTAGCGTATAAAAAGCCTTGTCTTTCGGTAACTTCGTTCGACACCATAGCATACAATAAAAGCAGTGGCAAAAACCTGGCGATAATAAATGCTAAACACGGCAGTTATTACGTTGCGGGTTATAATGGAAACAAAGTAGATTTGTCCCCACGATTTATTAGCGAAGAAGAACTAAACGAATTAAAAGAAGATTACGTATTTTTATCGTATGAAAGTATTGACGGAATACAAACCGAAGTGGTCTCGGTAAAGGACGGTTTGCTTAACGCAATTAAAGAAAAGCACGGTCAAGCGAGCACCGATTTAGAAGCAATCGTTCCGCTATATATTCGTAAAAGTCAGGCGGAAGAAGGGCGATGAAAATTGTTGAATTAACTACCCTTCACGTTCAGTCAATCGCGCAATTTCAAGAACGGTATTTTAAAGACGGGTGGTCGAAAGAAAACTTAATATCTTCTTTTGAAACGGGTAGGTGCTTTGGTTATTTAGCCGAGATAGATGGGGAAGTTATAGCGTTTATACTGCTAAATAAAAACTACGACGACGCTGATTTAGAAAGCATTTGCGTTAAGCCTGATTTAAGAAAAACGGGAATAGGCAGTAACCTTTTAAGCCTTGCTATAAAAAAGAGCAAGGATTTAGGTCTGAACGCTATTTTTTTAGAAGTTAGAAAAAGCAATATTATTGCTAAAAAGTTATATGAAAAGTTTGATTTCGTTTTCGTTTCGGAACGCAAAAAGTATTATGCGGACGGCGAGAGCGCTTTGGTGATGAAAAGGGAGATTGTTTAGAATAAAAGACAACGAGAAAAACGCTTTCACTAAAGATAGACCGTTGCTATTTTTGCACGGATATTTGTCTAATAGTAAGAGTTTTGCTTATCAAACTACTTTCTTTTCGAGATATTTTTCCGTTCACGCTATCGACTTAAAAGGTTTTGGCGATAACGTGGGTATGGAGTATCCCTATTCGTTGCACGATTACGCGCGCGAAGTAAAAGAGTATATAGATGGCAATTTTAACGTTGCTCCGTGCGTTATCGCGCACTCGTTCGGTGGAAGAATAGCCACGCTATTAGCCTATAAATATCCCAACCTTTTCGACAAAATAGTATTGACGGGAAGCGCGGGCTTAAAACCTAAAAGAAGCGTAAAGTTTTACGCAAAAAGGGCTGTTTTTTCGTTATTAAAAACCTTTGTAAGAACAGAAAAACTTAAAAAATTTTATTCTAGCGATTATAATTGTTTGGACGGGACTATGAAACGCAGTTTCGTTAAAATAGTGAACGAACATTTGGACTACACACTGCCGTATATCACTCGCCCGACGCTTATAATAAACGGGCTAGACGATAGGGAGACGCCAAAGTACACGGCAAAACGACTAAACAAAGGAATAAAAAACAGTAAACTAATTTTTATAAAAAACGCGGGGCATTTTTGTTTTATCGACGCCCCTAATAAATTTAACATGGAGGTAAGAGAGTTTCTACTCTCGGAAAATTAAGATGTTTCCGCTTGACGCAACTTATTTTTCACAACTTTTTGCTTCTAGCCAGTGGGTTATTTATTTAGTAATAAGCCTTGCAAACGGCGTATTGCTATATTTCTCATCACTTAAATTTTTGTTGGTTTTACAACTCAGCGGTTATCGTGGTAGGCGATATTTTAGGTGGTTATCTAATAGAGACACTCCTTATCTATCCCGATTAATGCTACTTTGTTTGCTCGGCTTTTTATTTTTCGCCGTGTTAACAATGTGCTTTTCACAAGTGGTAGGCTACACGGTGGCTTCGTATATAGGGCTGTTTTCTTACGTTTTGTTCACCGTTGCTTATATAAATACCGAAAGCAGTGTAAACGCCAAAGTTCCGTTAAAAAAGACCAGAAGACTTGTTAGGCTTGCTATTACCTATATCTTGTTTTTATCCGCGTTAACTTTCGGGCTAATAACGTTGTTCAATTATATAGCGTTCGTATCTAAAAACCAAGTAGTTTCGCTTTTAAGATACTCGCTTATTTGCGCGATGCCTATTTTAACGCCTTATGTTTTATACGTTGCGTCGTTAATAAACCGCCCGTTCGAAGCGATAGTATATAGATACTATATAAGAAAAGCGAAACAAAAGATAGATAGTGTAAACGTGTTAAAAATCGGTGTTACGGGAAGTTACGGCAAAACCACCGTTAAAGAAATATTAAAAACACTTTTATCCCAAAAATATAGGGTGCTTGCAACCCCCGAATCGTATAACACGCCGTTAGGCATAGCGTTAACCGCAAAAAATTTAGATGAAACTCACGATATTTTTATAGCGGAAATGGGCGCTCGTTCAGTTGGCGATATTAAAGAACTCGCAAAGTTGGTTAAGCCTAAGTACGGCATTTTAACGGGTATTAATTCACAGCATCTTGAAACTTTTAAGACCAAAGAAAACGTTAAAAAAACGAAGTTCGAGTTGTTTGAAAACTTAGCGCAAGACGGTGTGGGCTTTTTCTCTGCAGACGATAAAGATTGCGTTGAGTTGTACGAAAAACATTCGGGCGAAAAAATACTCGCAGGCGTAAACGGTTTCGACTTAGGCGTTTTTGCAACGGATATAGAGATAACCAACAAGGGAACAAACTTCGTTTTGCATATTCGTGGGGAAGAACCTTTTCCGTGTAGTACTGTGTTGCTTGGTAAACACAGCATATCAAATATTTGCTTGGCGGTTTCGGTGGCGCACAGAATAGGGCTTTCAACTGAAGAGATTGCGCAAGGCATAAACCGAATAAAAAGCGTAGGGCACAGACTAGAACTTATGCCCAACAATAAGAATATAGTAATAATAGACGATAGTTACAATTCAAACTTCAACGGCGTTGTGGCTAGTATGGAAGTTTTGAAAGTATTTGAAGGCAGAAAAATCGTGTTGACGCCGGGGCTAGTAGAACTTGGCAAAGAAGAAAATATTGCTAACTTCGAAATGGGTAAACTTCTTGCCACCGTTGCCGACAAGGTGATTATAATCGGCAAGCACAACGCGGTTATGCTCATAAACGGCTTGGTCGAAGCAGGGTTTGATAGAAGTAACATAAAGTTTGCTAAAAACCTTAAAAAAGGCAACGAAACCTTAAACGAGATGTTAGAAGAAGGCGACGTCGTTCTTTTTGAAAACGACCTTCCCGATAACTACAACTAAAATCTAAAGAAACACCAAAGCAAAAAAATTGCGGAGGTGTTTTTTTATGAAAAAGGTAGCAGTGTTTTTCGGCGGAACTAGTGTCGAGAAAGAAATTTCGGTTATAACGGGCGTTTTAACGCTCAACGCAATAGACAAAACGGTGTATACACCCGTCCCCGTTTACGTTTCGGCAAACGGTGAATTTTTCACGGGCGAGCAACTGTTCGACGTAGAATTTTACAAAAATTTTAGTGAAAAGAAATTGATAAAAGTAGCGTTCTTGCCGGGCAAAAATCAGTTGTTTGCGGTAAAGAAGAAAAAAATCAAACCACTGTTTAGTTTAGCGTGCGTTTTAAACTGTATGCACGGCGAAGGCGGAGAAGACGGGGTAGTGTCGGCTATTTGTAAACTACATAATATAGCGTGCGCTTCGCCAAACCTTTCTTTTTCAGCAATTAGCATAGATAAATATTTATCAAAACTAACGCTAAAAGGCTTAAAAGTAAACGTAGTAAAAGGTGAGATTGTAGGGTTTAGCGACGACTTTAACAAAAAGGTCGCGGGGCTAAAATATCCGCTTATAGTTAAGCCCAACCGTTTGGGGTCTAGTATCGGCATAAGCGTTGCCAAAGACGGTATTCAACTTAAAAAAGCGCTTGATTTGGCGTTTAGATTCGGCGAGCAAGCGTTAGTAGAAGAGTGCTTAACCGATTTTATTGAAATTAATTGCGCGGTGTATGAAAATTCTAAGGGCGAAACGGTGGTTTCGGAATGTGAAAGGCCAAAGGGTAAAGGTTCGCTTTTAACCTTTAATGACAAGTACGTTTTAGGCGAGAGAGAGTTCCCTGCAAAAATAGACGCTAAACTATCTAGTGAAATAAAACGCGTGAGCGAGAAAGTGTATCGTACGCTCGGCGCAAACGGAGTTATCAGAATAGATTATTTAGTAAAGAACGATAAAGTTTATTTAAACGAAATAAATTCCGTACCGGGTTGCTTAGCATATTACTTATTTTCACCCACCGTTAAAGGTTTTTCTTGCGTTATAAAAGAGCAAATAGAAAACGCACTTAAAAGGTTTGCAAAATCACAAACTTTCGTAACGGGATACGCGTCAAGCGTGCTCAATTTAAACGGCGCGAAATCGGCAAAACGTAAATAAATTAGAAAAGGTTAAAAAATAACTTGAAAACATAGCGTAAAGTGTGTTAAAATCAAAGGGATAAAAAAGGAGAGATACAATGGAAAAAATTAAAATGCTTACCCCCATCGTAGAAATGGACGGGGATGAAATGACAAGAGTTTTATGGGCTTGGATAAAAGAGATTTTAATTGAGCCGTTCGTAGACTTAAAAACAGAGTATTACGACCTTGGGTTAGTAGAGCGTGATAAAACGGACGATAAAGTTACGGTAGATTCCGCTAAGGCAACCTTAAAATATGGTGTTGCGGTAAAATGCGCTACTATAACCCCTAATGCACAACGAGTAGAAGAATACAACCTAAAAAAGATGTATAAAAGCCCTAACGGTACGATAAGGGCGATTTTAGACGGAACGGTTTTCCGCGCTCCTATATTAGTTGACGGAATAACCCCGTATATTCCAACGTGGAAGAAACCTATAGTTATAGCCCGCCACGCGTATGGAGATATATATAAGGCGGTAGACGGAAAGGCAGGGTTTGGCAAAGCCAAACTTGTATTTACCGATACTGATGGCAACGAAAAGTCTATTGACGTGCACGATTTCGATGGTAACGGTGTAGTTCTTGCTATGCACAACACCGACAAGAGTATAGAAAGTTTTGCTCGCGCATGTTTCAACTACGCACTTTCGGTAAAAATGCCGTTATGGTTTTCTACCAAAGACACCATAAGCAAAGTGTACGACGGAAACTTTAAAGCAATTTTTAATAAAATTTACGAAGAAGAGTATCAAGATAAGTTCCGTTCGGCAGGCATAGAATACATGTACACGTTGATTGACGACGTGGTTGCGAGAATAGTCCGTAGTGAAGGGGGAATAGTTTGGGCATGCAAAAACTACGACGGTGACGTTATGAGCGATATGGTTGCGACCGCTTACGGAAGCCTTGCTATGATGACTAGCGTTTTAGTTTCGCCCGACGGAATATTTGAATACGAAGCGGCGCACGGCACGGTTACCCGCCATTACTACAAATATATCAAAGGCGAAGAAACGTCGACCAACCCCGTTGCGACCATTTTTGCTTGGACGGGCGCGCTTAGAAAAAGGGGCGAACTAGACGGCACTCACGACTTAGTTGACTTTGCAACGAGATTAGAGAAAGCGACGATAAAAACTATTGAAAACGGAGAAATGACGGGGGATTTGATTGCG
>CAJGCK010000005.1 GCA_904501795.1 uncultured Clostridia bacterium | reverse complement strand
TTATAGAAAACATATGTGAAATATTTGGTGGCATGATGTTTAGCGGTTGCACGTCGTTTTGGGAAACGCAACTAGGCGAAGCCGACTTTAACGGCGCTGGAAGTTTGTGTCACGGATGGGCGGCGGTTGCTTGCTACGTATTAGATAATTATTATAAAAAGAAATAAAAATTTATAAAAAAAACAGCCTGCTAAAACTAGCAGGCTGTTAAAGTTTATTAGTTATCTATTTAATATTAGTTTGGTAAGTTCAACGGGTTCAACGATTTTGTCGCCTTTATAAACACGCATATTACCAGAAGCAATTTCATCAATTAAAATAACTTCGCCGTTATTGTAGCCGAATTCGAATTTAATATCCCAAAGATCAAGTCCTATAGATTTTAAATCGTCGGCAACGATTTTGGTGATTTTAAGGGTTTGTTCTTTCATGCTGTTAAACATTTCAAGACTCATAACGCCAAGAGCTTCTAAACCTTCTGCGGTAACCAACGGATCTCCCTTTGCGTCGTTTTTGAAAGTACATTCAACGTAACCGCCGTTAAGTGGGGTACCGTCTTTAATATATTCGCCATATCTTCTGATAAAACTACCGGTTGCAACTAATCTACAAATAACTTCAAGTCCGTGCCCGAAAACTTTACCAGGTAAAACTTCCATAGTAGCGTTATCAACGTCAGCCGATACGTAGTGGGTTTTAATTCCTGCTTTTTTAAGCATTTCAAAATAATAAACCGAAGTTTGCAAGTTTGCTTTGCCTATTCCTTCTATGGTAAGGCCAACTGTGTTTTCGCCCGGATCAAACACTCCGTCTTTGCCCGTGCAATCGTCTTTAAACTTTAGCAAAACGTTCCCGTTGTCTAAACTAAATACGTCTTTTGTTTTTCCTTCATAAATTTTTTTCATAATAGAACTCCTTTGGTTTTTAAGTGCAATAAAAAACTTCTACTTAATTGTAACACAAAAACTCTAATTTTAAATAATTTTTTCACAAAATTTTTTAATTTTTTTGTGATTTTTTTAAAATAGAGCCAACTTTATGATAGAAAATAAAAAAACGCTTGAAAAAATTAATAAAATATGTTACATTACAAATTGTTACACAACGATTATGTTTATAGGTGTGCCTTCTTTTAAATCAAGCGTTGAAAAAATAGCGCATAAGGGAGTTTTGACAAGTATGAACGAACTTTTAGAAAAAGTAAAAAAGTTTAATATTTTGGGGGAAGTTAAGTCTATAGAACCTTACGGTTCGGGGCATATTAACCGTACGTATTTAGTTACCACGACTGAAAAAAGATACATATTCCAAAAAATGAACGAAAAGGTGTTTAGGGATATAGACGGCCTTATGAAAAACGTTGTTGGCGTTACCACTTTTCTAAACGACAAAGGCGTTGAATCTATAGAAGTAGTATTTACTAAAAGTGGTGAGTCGTATTTAAACGAAGATGGGTATTATAGGGTATACGTGTTCGTTGAAAACACCGTGTCATATCAAATTATTAAAGACGCTTCCGTTTTTAAAAACGTTGGCAAGGCGTTTGGTGAATTTCAAAACCAACTCGCTGAGTTTGACGCTAGCAAGTTAGTTGAAACCATAAAGCAGTTTCACGATACTCCTAAGAGATTTAACGACTTTAAAAACGCGCTTAAAGAAGATAAATTAGATAGGGCTAAAACGTGCGAAAAAGAAATAAACTTCGTTTTATCCCACGCAGACACCTATTCTTTGGCGATGGACGGGATAAAAAACAAAACTATTCCACTACGCGTTACGCATAACGATACAAAACTTAACAATATTTTAATGGACGCAACTACGGGTGAAGCCCGCGTAGTAATCGATTTAGACACCATAATGCCAGGCTCAATGTTGTTTGACTTTGGTGATTCAATTAGGTTTGGTGCTTCGACGGTGCAAGAAGATGAAAAGGATTTGGATAAAGTTCATTTTTCGTTAGATTTATTTAGGGTGTACGCTGAAGGGTTCGTTACCGCTATGAAAGAGAGTATTACTGAAAAAGAAGCTGAAATGTTGCCTTACGGCTCGTATCTAATGACGGTAGAGTGCGGTATGAGATTTTTAACCGACTATTTGTCGGGGGACGAGTATTTTGCTATAAAATATCCCGACCACAATTTAGTTCGCGCAAGAACGCAAATTAAATTAGCGGGAGAAATGGAACAGAACTTCGACAAAATGAAAGAGATAGTATTTTCAATATTAAACAAATAAAATTTTTTGGCTTTAGGTTATTCTAAAGCCTTTTTTTAAGCGTAACATAAAGAATTTATATTTTAAATGTTTTAAAAAGGGCTAAAACTTACTTGACAATTTTTTTTAGCGGTTGTATAATCAAATTACAAATTTTAATTCGGTACAGAGATACTGGCAAGTTTGTTTACAATTGATTGCGGATGCTATCCGTGTATTTTCGTATATAAATCTTGCCAAAGGCAAGATTTTTTTCGTTTTAGGGGGAAGAAATGTCTAACAAAACGGTCATAATGGACGCAGAAGCGGTAAAACGCACGATGGCGCGTATAACTCACGAAGTTATAGAGCGTAACCGCGGTGTAGAAGACGTATGCGTTATTGGTGTTAAACGAAAGGGCGTGGGGCTTGCAAAAATGCTTTGCAACAACATCTTTAAGTTTGAAAATAAAACAGTGCCGTTTGGCGAACTAGACATCACTCCGCATAGAGACGATATATCGGATAATGAAAAAAAAGTTCACTCTTCGCAGTCTAATATTCCTTGTGATTTAACGGGTAAGACGGTTATTTTGGTAGACGACGTTTTGTTCACGGGCAGAACTGCAAGAGCGGGTCTTGAAGCCGTCTTTAGATACGGCAGGCCAAAGACGGTGCAACTTTTCGTGCTTATAGATAGGGGACATAGGGAACTTCCTTTTAGACCCGATTACGTTGGTAAAAATTTACCTACGAAGAAGAGTGAAAAGGTATACGTACTAAACGAAGAAATTGACGGGGAACTTGGGGTTTACATTTCAGATAACGGTTAAAGGATAGACTATGGAAAACAAAAATCTTATCAAAACTGAAAATCAACAAATAATAACGATTGCCAAAGAACGTTTATCAGGCAACCTTTCGTTACCCTTTTTATTTAAAGAATACGCATTTTTACCCGGTTTTTGTGACGTGCACGTTCACTTTAGAGAACCGGGTTTTTCATATAAAGAAACGGTGAAAACGGGTAGTGAATCTGCCGTTGCCGGCGGATACACTTGCGTTTGTACGATGCCAAACTTAAATCCCGTGCCCGACGGGGAAGAAAACCTTTCTTTGCAGTTAAGCGCCATTAAAAAGCAAAATTTATTATCAGTCGTGCCATACGGCTCGATAACGGTTGGGCTTAAAGGCGAAGAACTTTCCGATATGGAAAAATTATCGCCAAGCGTGGTCGCGTTTACTGACGACGGGCGTGGTGTTCAGCGTGGCGAACTCATGAAAAGGGCGATGGAAAAAGCAAAAACTCTAAACAAAATAATAGTTGCACATTGTGAAGACAACTCTTTGTTAAACGGCGGATATATACACGACGGGGAGTATGCTAGAGCACACGGCCACAAAGGTATATCTTCGCAAAGTGAATACGTGCAAGTCGCAAGGGATTTAGAACTAGTCGCAAAAACGGGCTGTAAATATCACGTGTGCCACGTTTCAACTAAAGAGAGCGTTGAAATTTTGCGCCAAGCAAAAAAAAGTGGATTAGACGTTTCGTGCGAGACCGCTCCGCACTACCTAGTTTTAACCGACGCCGACCTAAAAGAAGACGGCAACTACAAAATGAACCCCCCGCTTCGTAGTGAAAGTGATAAAAACGCTCTTATCGAAGGTTTGTTAGACGGTACTATTGAAATGATAGCAACCGACCACGCGCCACACTCGGTAGAGGAAAAATCACGCGGGCTTGAAAAGAGTTTGTTTGGAATAGTGGGGTTAGAAACGGCGTTTCCCGTTTTATATACTCATTTAGTTAAAACGGGCACGTTAAGTTTAGAACAACTATCTAAGTTGATGAGCGAAAATCCAAGAAAAAGGTTTAACCTTAATAAAAACGCAGGCATCACCGTGTTTAATTTAGACAAAAGATACAAAATAGACCCAAACGACTTTTATTCAATGGGAAGGAACACGCCGTTTAAGGATAATAGAGTGTTTGGCGAGTGTGTTCTAACTATGTACGAAGAAAAAATAGTTTACAAAAAGAGATAAAAATAAGTTTATTCAAAATATAAGGAGACAGTACAATGGCAAAGAGAACGGACGTTAAAAAGGTAATGATAATAGGTTCTGGCCCGATAGTAATAGGGCAAGCGGCAGAATTTGACTACGCCGGAACACAAGCGTGTCTTGCGTTAAAAGAAGAAGGGTATGAAGTAGTATTGTGCAACTCAAACCCCGCAACGATACTGACCGACACTACGATAGCGGACAAGGTTTATATGGAGCCGTTAACGTTAGAATACGTGGCAAAAATATTACGTTATGAAAGACCTAACGCAATAATACCCGGCATAGGCGGTCAAACGGGCTTAAATCTAGCCATGCAACTAGACAAAAAGGGAATACTAAAAGAATGCCAAGTAGAATTATTAGGTACTAGCAGTAAAAGTATAGAACTCGCGGAAGACAGGGAACTTTTCAAAGAACTTTGTCAATCGATAGGCGAGCCGACAATCCCTTCTTTAATAACTTATAATTTAGAAGATGCAAAAAAAGCGGCAAAAGAAATAGGCTATCCCGTAGTATTGCGCCCCGCGTTCACGCTTGGTGGAACGGGCGGTGGCTTTGCCGAAAATGAAGAAGAACTCGAAGAAGTTGGCATAAATGCATTCAAACTTTCACCCGTTCACCAAGTCCTAATTGAAAAATCGGTTAAGGGCTATAAAGAAATAGAGTTTGAAATGATGCGTGACTCTTCTGATAAAGTAATAACGATATGCGGAATGGAAAACGTAGACCCCGTTGGCGTTCATACGGGGGACTCAATCGTAGTTGCGCCTATACTTTCTCTATCAAACGAAGATAAAAAGATGCTTAACGATAGCGCGATAAAACTTATTAGGGAACTAAAAATCGAAGGTGGTTGTAACGTTCAGTTTGCGCTAAATCCTTATACTAGCGAATATTACATAATAGAAGTTAACCCCAGAGTTTCACGTTCATCGGCGCTAGCATCTAAAGCAAGTGGCTATCCTATTGCGCGAATTACAGCTAAAATTGCTATGGGCTTAAACCTAAACGAAATTGAACTTGCAGGTACTACCGCTGATAAAGAGCCGAACTTGGACTATATAGTTGCAAAATTCCCAAGATTTCCCTTTGATAAATTTACCTCTGCCCCCAACACTTTGGGTACGCAGATGAAAGCAACGGGTGAAGTTATGGGTATAGGCTCTAATTTAGAAGAATGCATGTTAAAATCCGTTCGTTCGTTAGAAATAGGCGTTAACCACATCTATTTGAATAAGTTTAGTGAAATGGAACTTTCCGCAATCAAAGAATACCTTAAAGAATTTAAAGCGGATAACGTTTTCGCCGTTGCTGAACTTTTGAGAAGGGGCGTTAGCATTGAAGAAGTACACGAAATTACTAAAATCACCCCGTTGTTCTTACAATCGTTCTTAAACGTTGTCGAGATGGAAAGGACGGTAGAAAACAATAAATTTGATAAAGAAACGTTGCTTTCTGCTAAAAAGATGGGCTTTTCGGACGCGTTTATTGCAAAACTTTGGAAATGCGCCGAAATAGAAGTTTACGATTTTAGGCACAAAAATTCAATAAAACCCGTGTTTAGAATGGTAGATACTTTAAAGAGCGGTGCTTATATACCGTATTTTTACTCTTCGTATTCGGGTAAAAACGACTCCATTTTAACTTCTAAAAAGAAAACGGTAGTTCTTGGTGCAGGACCTATAAGAATAGGTCAAGGCGTTGAGTTCGACTATTCTACCGTTCACGCAGTGACAACTATAAAAAAATCAGGTTACGAAGCAATAATTATAAACAATAACCCCGAAACCGTTTCAACCGACTATACCACGTCCGACAAACTTTATTTTGAACCGTTAACACCCGAAGACGTTATGAATATAGTTGAATTTGAAAACCCAGAAGGAGTTATAACTTCACTCGGCGGTCAAACGGCAATAAACCTTGCAAGTCCGTTAATGAAACGTGGCGTTAAAATAATAGGTACCGATTGCGAAGCGATAGACCGTGCGGAAGATAGAGATATTTTCGAAAAACTTTTAAGTTCGCTTGGTATTCCAAAACCGCAAGGTCGCGCCGTTACCAACGTTGAAGACGGTGTTAAAACGGCAAACGAAATAGGCTATCCCGTGCTCGTTCGTCCTTCTTTCGTGCTAGGCGGTAGGGCTATGCAAATAGTAAACAGCGAAGAACAAATTCGCCACTATCTAAAGACGGCGGTAGAAATAGACGAAGATAAACCCGTTTTAGTTGACAAATATATCGTTGGTAAAGAAGTTGAAATAGACGCGATTTGTGATGGTAGAGACGTTTTCGTTCCAGGCATAATGGAACTCGTTGAAAGAACGGGAATTCATAGTGGTGACTCTATAAGCGTATATCCAACCTTCTCAATATCTCAAAAGGTAAAAGGCACGATATTAAAATACGCAAAAGAGTTAGGATTAGGGATAGGCATAATCGGGCTATACAATATTCAGTTTATAGTAGATAAAGACGAAAACGTTTATATTATCGAAGTTAATCCACGTTCTTCAAGAACGGTGCCTTTCTTGTCAAAAGCAACGGGCTATTCGCTTGCCGATATCGCAACAGAAGTAATCCTTGGTAAATCGCTTAAAGAACTTGGAATATTTGATATATACCCCGATGAAAAGAAGAGATGGTACGTAAAAGCGCCCGTATTCTCGTTTAGCAAAATTCGTGGGCTAGACGCATACCTTTCTCCCGAAATGAAATCAACTGGTGAAGCAATCGGCTACGACGATAAATTAAACCGCGCGCTATATAAGGCGTTACAAGCGTCGGGCATGAAACTACAAAACTACGGAACGGTGTTCGTAACCGTTGCTGATGCGGATAAACCCGAAGCATTACCGCTAATTCGTAGGTTCTATAACTTAGGTTTCAATATAGAATCAACTTTAGGAACGGCAAAATTCCTAAAAGAAAACGGGATTAGAACGAGAATTCTTAAGAAGATAAGCGACGGCAGTAACGAAATTCAACAAGCGCTACGCCAAGGCCATATCGCTTACGTAGTCAATACGGGTCACGTTGGCGGAATTAACGAGCGTTCGGACGGATATAAAATAAGGGCGCTTGCCACTGAAAACAATATAACTATGTTCACGGCGTTAGATACCGTTAGGGTGTTACTCGACGTGTTAGAAGAAACCACTCTTTGCGTTTCGACTATAGACGCTTAAAAAGGGAAGGAAATGGAAGAAGTAATTTTTACGGTAAAATCAAACAAAAAAATAGCCAAAGACGTTTATGAAATGGTGCTTGTTGGCGACACGAGTGGAATTACAAACTACGGTCAATTCGTCAACCTTAAAATAGACGGAGTATTCTTGCGCCGACCTATTTCCGTTTGCGATTTTGAAAAAGGAAAACTACTTTTAATTTATAAAGTAGTCGGCGAAGGGACGGCGATACTAAGCGGTTACGTTAAAGGCAAAACCATAAACGTTTTAACGGGGCTCGGCAACGGATACGACCTTTTAGTCAGCGGAGATAATCCGCTTTTAATAGGTGGGGGAGTAGGCGTTCCGCCCATGTTCGGCTTATGTAAGGCGCTAGTAAAAAAAGGTGTTAAACCCACCGTTATTTTAGGCTTTAACACCAAAGACGAAGTGTTTTATGAAAAAGAATTTAAACGCTTAAACGTAAAAGTTCACGTATGCACGGTAGACGGGACGGCGGGCGAAAAAGGTTTCGTTACCGACGTTATGGAGAAATTAAACTACTCGTATTTTTATACTTGCGGGCCTATGCCGATGTTTCGTGCAATAGAAAAGGTAGCCAAAACCGATGGTGAATATAGTTTTGAAGAACGTATGGGTTGCGGGTTTGGTGCGTGCATGGGTTGTAGTTGCAAAACGTTAGTGGGAAACAAACGGATTTGCGTTGATGGACCTGTTCTCAAAAGGGGTGAAATAATATGGTAGATACTAAAGTAACTTTATCGGGCTTGGTTTTAGATAACCCCGTTATACCGGCGAGCGGGACTTTCGGGTTTGGCAAAGAATTCTCTAAATTATACGATATAAATATTTTGGGCAGTTTTTCTTTTAAGGGCACTACTCTTTCGGCAAGATTTGGTAACCCCACGCCTAGAATAGCCGAGTGTGATAACGGTATGATAAACTCGGTGGGACTTCAAAACCCCGGTGTTGACCACGTTATTGAGCACGAATTAAAAGAACTTAAAGAATACTTTTCAAAACCCGTTATAGCCAACGTTAGCGGTTTTTCGATTGACGAATATAGGGAAACTTCGAGTAAATTGTCTAAGCAAGATCAAGTAGGTATAATAGAAGTAAACGTAAGTTGCCCCAACGTACATAACGGCGGTATGAGTTTTGGGACCGAGCCGAAATCCGCCTATCAAGTAACTAAAGCGGTAAAAGAGGCGTGTGACAAACCCGTTTACGTTAAATTAAGCCCTAACGTAACCGATATAACGGCAATCGCAAAGGCGTGCGAAGACGCGGGTGCCGACGGCATAAGTTTAATAAACACCATGCTTGGCATGCGCATAAACTTAAAAACTAAAAAACCTGTTATTGCAAATAAAATGGGCGGTTATTCAGGCAAAGCAATATTTCCCGTTGCGCTTAGAATGGTTTACCAAGTATTCGAAAGCGTAAAAATCCCCATTATCGGCATGGGTGGTGTTGCTACGGCTGAAGACGTTATAGAAATGATGCTTGCGGGCGCAACTGCAGTTCAAGTGGGCGCGCAAAATTTAATAGACCCGTTTGCATGCAAAAAAATAATTGAAGATTTACCGAACGTAATGAAAAAATACAGTATAAACAATTTAAAAGATATAATAGGAGGAGCGCACAATGGGTAAGGACGTTATAATAGCGCTTGATTTTTCAAGCAAAGACAAGGTTATGGAGTTTTTAGATAAATTCCAAGACAAAAAACCTTTCGTTAAAATAGGTATGGAACTTTTTTATGCGGAAGGTCCGTCTATCGTAAAGGAAATAAAGGCAAGAGGTCACAAGATATTTTTGGATCTAAAATTACACGATATTCCCAACACGGTAAGCAAAGCGATGGCGGTTTTAAGCAGTTTAGACGTTGATATGACCAACTTGCACGCTTCTGGCGCGGGAAAAATGATGGAAGGCGCAATCAAAGGATTGACCCGTGCCGACGGAACTAGACCTATACTTATTGCGGTGACTCAACTCACTTCTACCGACCAAGAAACGATGGAAAGAGATTTGCTTATAAAAGAGCCGATAGATAAGGTGGTTATGCACTATGCGTTAACGGCAAAAAATTCAGGTTTAGACGGCGTTGTTTGTTCACCTCTTGAATCGCAAAAAGTTCACGAAGTATGCGGTGAAAAATTCTTGACCGTAACGCCCGGTGTTCGATTTGCAGACGGGGACGTTGGTGACCAAAAACGTGTTATGACCCCCGCCGAAGCGAAAAAAATAGGCTCGGACTACATAGTCGTTGGCAGACCGATAACGTCTGCGGAAGACCCGGTAAAAGCATACGAACGTTGCGTTAGAGAATTTATAGGATAGGAGAGATAAAAATGGAGAACATACAAAACGTAATTGCAAAAGATTTACTTAAAATAAAAGCGGTATTTTTTAGTCCGGACAAACCTTTTACGTGGGCTAGTGGCATAAAAAGTCCGGTGTATTGTGATAATAGGCTAACGTTAACCGCACCGGAAGTTCGTTTGGACGTTGAAAGCGCGCTTGCCGAAACGGTAAAAAAAGAGTTTCCCGAAGCGGAAGTATTGATGGGAACGTCAACCGCGGGAATAGCGCACGCCGCAATAACCGCGCATATTCTAGGAATGCCTATGGGCTACGTTCGTTCGGGCGCTAAAGATCACGGTAGACAAAACCAAATCGAAGGCAAACTTGAAAAAGGTCAAAAAGTAGTTGTAGTAGAAGACCTTATTTCAACGGGCGGAAGCGTTCTCGAAGTAGTTTCAGTATTGCGTGAAGCGGGCGCGGAAGTTCTTGGCGTAGTAAGTATTTTTACCTACGGTATGAAAAAGGGAATTGAAAGGTTAAAAGAAGCAAACGTAAGAAACGTTAGTCTAACTAACTTCGACGTTATTGCAAATATTGCAGCCGAAGAAAATTACGTAAAGAAAGAAGACGTAAAAAGGCTAATTGCTTTTAGAGACAACCCGCAAGACGAAAGTTGGATAGGAGCAAAATAGATGAAAAACGTATTAAATATTTTAGATCTTTCGGTAGAAGAAATAGACCAACTAATTGCTACCGCTGAAGACATAATTAAAGACCCTATTAAATATAGCGAAAAGTGTAAAAACTATCAACTTGCCACGCTTTTTTTCGAGCCGTCTACAAGAACTAGACTAAGTTTTGAATCGGCTATGCTAGCGCTTGGCGGAAAGGTAATAGGCTTTTCAGACCCCAACTCGTGTTCGGCTACAAAAGGCGAAAGTGTTGCCGATACTATATCGGTTGTTAGCGGTTACGTTGATATTATTGCTATGCGCCACCCCAAAGAAGGCGCACCACTCGTTGCAAGTTCAAGAACGTTAGTTCCTATAATAAACGCAGGCGACGGCGGGCATTATCATCCAACGCAGACACTTGCCGATTTATTAACTATTCACAAAGAAAAAGGTAGGTTTGAAAATCTTACCATCGGTCTTTGCGGTGACTTAAAGTTTGGTAGAACGGTGCATTCGCTAATAGAAGCGATGTCGCGTTACACCGGTGTTAAATTCGTTTTGATTTCACCCGAAGAATTAAAACTTCCAACGTTAATCGAAAAGGATATCGAGAGCAAGGGTATTTCGATAGAAAGGAGTAATAGTCTAGAAGAATCTATCGGCAAACTCGACATATTGTATATGACTAGAGTTCAAAAAGAAAGGTTTGAAAGCGAAGAAGAATATTATAGGCTAAAAGACTTGTTTATTTTAACCGAAGATAAGATGAAACTTGCAAAACCCGATATGATAGTATTGCATCCGCTACCAAGGGTTAACGAAATTTCAACCGCGGTTGATAGCGATAAGAGAGCATGTTACTTTAAGCAGGCGCACTATGGAAGATATATGAGAATGGCGCTAATAATGAAACTTCTTTTTGAAAACGACGGAACAAGAGAAGACCGCTTTGACGTGAAAGATAAAATAGCGCTCAAATACAAATGTTCAAATCCGCATTGTATAACTACTACCGAGCCCGAACTTCAAAATCTTTTTGTTCCCACTAACGAAGGTGACGGCGAGTATAAGTGCATATATTGCGACACAAAAATTTTAATAAAATAGTTTTTAAAGTTTTAAATGTGTAAGTTTAAAACTTGACAAGACTTATATTTAAATGATAATATAATAACGTTAAAAATTCTTTGTAACTGACGGAGTTTAGGTGGAGTACCACGAAGGAGCAAAGAGTGGTCGGTAACCCCCGAATTTTACGGGGCTTAACGATAAGTCGGACCGTCTGGGCACGCTTAACATTTTACAGGTTAGGTGTGCCTTTTTTACTTTTTTATAAAGGAGAAACGAAAAATGAAAAAAGTCGGTATAGTGATGGGCAGTGATAGCGATATGCCTATAATTCAAAAAGCGATAGACGTGTTGAACGAGTTTTCCGTTCCGTACGAAACGCATATATATTCCGCGCACAGAACCCCAGTTCAGTCGGCGGAGTTTTCAAGTAGCGCAAGGGAAAAGGGCTTCGGCGTAATAATAGCGGCCGCAGGTATGGCCGCTCACTTAGCGGGCGCAGTTGCCGCAAACACCACTTTACCCGTTATAGGAATTCCGTGTAAAGGTCCCGTGCTCGACGGACTTGACGCGTTGCTATCAACCGTTCAAATGCCAACGGGAATACCGGTAGCGACGGTTGCAATAAACGGCGGAGCAAACGCGGCGTTACTTGCAATACAAATTTTAGCAGTTGAAGATAAAGACCTGGCAAATAAGTTGAACGCAAAGCGCGTTGCCGACGCTGAAAAGGTTTTGGCAAAAGACTCGGCGCTTTCTAATAATTAAGGAGAAAATTAATGGGTGGTTTTTTTGGAGCAGTTCGTAAAAAGAACGTTTTACTCGACGTGTTTTTGGGTACGGACTATCATTCGCATTTAGGCACCAAACGCGCGGGTATCGCCGCGTTCGATGAGAAACTTGGCTTACAGAGAGAAATTCACAACATAGAAAACACGCCTTTTAGAACGAAATTTGAAAACGTTATAGACGAAATGGTTGGAAATTCGGCGATAGGTTGTATATCCGACACCCATCCGCAACCATTACTAATTTGTTCAAGGCTAGGTAAATACGCAATTTGTACGATAGGCGTTATCAACAATGCGGATGAACTTGTAGAAGAAATCTTGTCCAACGGTGGAGTGTATTTCGACGCGATGACGGGTGGAAAGATAAACGGAAACGAATTAGTTGCCGCGTTGATTAACCAAAAGTCCACTTTCGTTGAAGGTATAAAGTATGCCCAGTCTAAGATAGACGGTACTTGTAACGTTTTGATATTAACCGAGCAAGGCGATTTGATAACCGCGCGTGATAAGTTAGGGCGAATTCCCGTTTTAATAGGTAAAACGAGCGACGGTTTTTGTGTTTCTTTCGAATCTTTCGCTTATAAAAAACTCGGCTTTAAGGACTTTAAGGAACTCGGTCCTGCGGAAATTGTGAAAGTTACGGTAAAAGGGGTAGAAACTTTATCTCCCCCCGAAAAAGAAATGCGTATATGCGCTTTCTTGTGGACGTATTATGGATATTCAACGTCAAATTACGAAGGTGTTAACGTTGAAATAATGCGTAACCGTAACGGCAAGATAATGGCGGAGAATGACGAAATAGCAAAAAAAGCGCATATAGATTACGTCGGTGGTGTTCCCGATTCAGGTACGCCACACGCAATAGGCTATGCAAACGCTTGTAAAATTCCGTTTGCTCGTCCGTATATAAAATACACGCCTACGTGGGCAAGAAGTTTCATGTCGCAAAAGCAGAGCGAAAGGAACAAAATCGCTAAAATGAAACTTATTCCCGTGCACGAGCTTATTGAGGACAAGAACCTTTTGTTAGTGGACGATTCGATAGTTCGCGGTACGCAAATAAAAGAAACGGTAGAATTTTTATACGAGCACGGCGCGAAAGAAGTTCATATGCGTTCGGCGTGCCCACCGATAATGTACGGTTGTAAGTATTTAAATTTCTCACGTTCAACTTCGGATATGGACTTGTTAACTAGACGCGTTATTAACGAACTAGAAGGTGAAGAAGGTCAAAAACATCTTGCCGAGTATAGCGACCCGAATACCGAAAGGGGTAAAAAATTAAGAAAGGCGATAAGCGATAAATTCAAGTTCGCTTCGTTAGATTTCCAAACGATAGACGGCGCAGTCAAAGCAATAGGCATAGACAAATGCAAACTATGCACTTATTGTTGGGACGGCGAAGGTTGATAAAAAACGAAAGCAATTAAAGGAGAATAAAATGGAAAAGAGTTTTTCGGAAAGTTACGCAAAATCTGGCGTAGATATTACCGCGGGATATAAAGCGGTTGAATTAATGAAAAAACATATCGCCCGCACGATGACCAGTGGGGTTTGTTCAGATATAGGTGGTTTTGGTGGATTATTTGAACTTGATTTAACGGGTATAACTCGCCCCGTACTAGTTAGTGGAACAGACGGGGTAGGCACGAAACTTAAATTAGCGTTTTTAATGGATAAGCACGACACGGTTGGCATCGACTGCGTTGCTATGTGCGTTAACGACATAATTTGCGCAGGCGCAAAACCTTTGTTCTTTTTAGACTATATCGCTTGCGGTAAAAACGTTCCAGAAAAAATAGCCGAAATAGTAAAAGGCGTTGCAGAAGGTTGCGTGCAAGCAGGTTGTGCGCTAATCGGTGGTGAAACGGCTGAAATGCCCGGATTTTATCCCGTAGACGAATACGACCTTGCGGGTTATAGCACGGGCGTTGTGGATAAGAGCAAGATAATAGACAAAAACACCATTGAAGAAGGTGACGTTATAATAGCGCTTGCATCAAGCGGTGTGCATTCAAACGGATTTTCTTTGGTGCGTAAAGTATTTGACGTGGAAAATGCCGACCTAAAAACACCGTTAGAAAGTTTAAACGGTAAAAGTCTTGGCGAGACTTTGTTGACGCCTACCAAGATTTATGTTAAATCGGTGCTTGCTTTAATGGAAAAAGTTTCAGTTAAAGCGATATCGCACATAACGGGCGGTGGTTTCTATGAGAATATTCCAAGAAGTATTCCGGAAGGCTTTACTGCGAAAATTACTAAGAGCGCGGTTAAGATATTGCCGATATTTAAACTTATTGCCGAAAAGGGTGGCATTAGCGAAAGGGATATGTTCAACACCTTTAATATGGGCGTTGGTATGAGCATAGTTGTTCCCGCATCACAAGTGCAAACTGCACTAGATTTATTAAAATCGTGCGGGGAAGATGCTTACGTTGTAGGCGAAATTACCAAGGGTGACGAAAAAATTCAATTAATATAGAGGTAAAAATGCAAACGACTGCAAGGATAGCCGTTTTGGTGTCCGGTGGCGGGACCAACCTTCAAGCGTTGATAAACGCCGAGAAAAACGGTAAGATACCAAACGGTAAAATAGAGCTTGTTATTTCAAACAACGAAAACGCTTTTGCGATAGAACGCGCGAAAAATGCGGGAATAAAAACGCAAACCATTCTAAAATCAATAGAGGGTAGCCAACAAGCGTTTGAAGATAAACTTAAAAAAATTCTAACTGAAAACCAAATAGACTTAATCGTTCTTGCGGGATTTATGTCGATACTAAGCGAAAGTTTTACGAAAGATTATCCTGAACGCATAATAAACGTTCATCCGTCGCTTATTCCTTCTTTTTGCGGGAAAGGTTTTTACGGACTAAAAGTGCACGAAAGAGCACTTGAAAAGGGTGTTAAAGTAACGGGCGCAACCGTCCATTTCGTAAACGAAATTCCAGACGGCGGGAAGATTATACTTCAAAAGGCTGTTTCCGTTAGGGAAAAAGACACACCGGAGACGTTGCAAAAACGAGTAATGGAACAGGCTGAGTGGAAGATTTTACCGCTTGCAGTTCAAAAAATTAGTAAGCAAATAACCGAAAAAGGAAAATAAAAAAATGGATATCTATAAAATTAACGACGTAGCAAAATTAATTGAAGGCAATTCTTACGTTGGTAGGGGCATTATAATAGGCAAAACGGCAGACGGCAAAAAAGCGTGTTCGGCGTATTTTATTATGGGCAGAAGCGCAAATAGTAGAAATAGAGTATTTACGGTAGAAAACGGCGCGGTATACACCAAACCTTTCGACCCTTCTAAAGTAGAAGACCCTAGTCTAATCATATACGCCGCAATAAGACGCTTACAAAACCATTTAATAGTAACAAATGGTGACCAAACGGATACTATTTACGAAGGAATGGAAAAAGGTTTGTCTTTTGCAGAAAGCTTAACTTCGCGTCAGTTCGAGCCCGACGCTCCCAACCTAACTCCTAGAATAAGTGGCGTACTGCACTTTGATGAAGGCGATTTCAATTACGAAATGAGCATATTAAAAAGCGCGGACCCCGAAGGAAGCGCTTGTAATAGATATACCTTTACTTATCCATCGCTAAACGGGTTAGGGCACTTTATTCACACCTACGTTTGTGACGGAAACCCTATTCCCACCTTCGTTGGCGAGCCTGAAAGGGTAAAAATTCCTAATGATATTAACGAGTTTTCTTCTTCGCTATGGTCGGCTCTCGATAAGGACAATAAAATTTCGTTATTCGTTAGATATACCGACTTAGAGACGGGGAAAGAAGAAGATATACTTATAAACAAAAACGTTTAAGAGGTTAAGAAAATGAGCAATAAAGACGGATATTTGTCGCCATTATCGACCAGATACGCAAGTGAAGAAATGCAATCGGTTTTTTCCGAAAATTTTAAGTTCCGTACCTGGCGAAGATTATGGATTGCGCTTGCAAAAGCCGAAAAAGAAATGGGCTTAGATATTACCGACGAACAAATTGCGGAAATGGAGAAATATAAAGACGATATTAATTTTTCCGTTGCCGAAGCAAGAGAAAAAGTCGTTCGTCACGACGTAATGAGCCACGTTTACGCTTACGGAGTACAATGTCCCAAGGCAGAACCGATAATTCATTTAGGCGCGACTAGTTGTTACGTTGGTGATAATACCGACGTTATTATAATGAAAACGGCTATGGAAATAGTTGCTAAAAAATTAGTTAAGGTCATCAAAAACCTAACTGATTTTGCCGTTAAATATAAAGAAACTCCCACTCTTGCGTACACGCACTTGCAACCCGCTCAACTCACCACCGTTGGCAAACGCGCAACGTTATGGATAAACGAGTTGATTGCCGACGTTGAAAATTTAGAGTTTCAAGCGTCAAGATTAAAACTTTTAGGCTCAAAAGGGACTACGGGTACTCAGGCAAGTTTTTTAGAACTTTTTGAAGGTAATAGCGAAAAGGTTAAATTCGTAGAAGATTTTATTGCTAAAGAGATGGGCTTTAAATCTTGCGTAGAAGTATCGGGGCAAACCTATTCAAGAAAAATAGACGCGTACGTGCTATCCGTTTTATCGGGTATAGCGCAAAGCGCATATAAATTTTCAAACGATCTTCGTATTTTACAATCTTTTGAAGAGATAGAAGAACCATTTGAAAAAAATCAAATAGGGTCTTCGGCTATGCCGTATAAACGAAACCCTATGCGTAGTGAAAGGATATCGGCGTTAAGTAGATACGTTATTGCGCAATCGGTTAACCCTGCATACACCGCGGGAACACAATGGTTTGAAAGAACGTTAGACGACAGTGCGAACAAACGTCTTTCGGTTTCGGAAAGCTTTTTAGCAGTTGATGCGATATTGAACGTTTTAATCAACGTAACGGGTGGACTAGTCGTTTACGAAAAAGTGATAGAAAAGAGAGTTATGAATAAGCTTCCGTTTATGGCGACCGAAAACATTATGATGGAATCGGTTAAACGTGGCGGAAATAGACAAGAACTACACGAAATAATCCGCGTTCATTCACACGAATCGGCAAGAAAGGTAAAAATGGAAGGCGGGGAAAACGATTTAATCGAAAGGCTTTCTAACGATGAAAGGATTCCGCTTAATAAAGAAGAAATTATTTCTTCGCTAAACCCCAAAAAATATATAGGCAGAAGCGTAGAACAAGTTGAAGAATTTATCAAAGGCACTGTTATGCCCGTGCTTGAAAGATACGATTTAACCAACGTGTCTTCCGAAGTGAAACTATAAGGAGAAAAACATGAAAGAATTCGAATTAAAATACGGTTGTAACCCCAACCAAAAGCCCGCTAAAATTTTTATGGATAACGGCAAAGAACTACCTATAAAAATCCTTAGTGGTAAACCCGGCTACATAAACTTTTTAGACGCGTTTAATAGTTGGCAATTAGTAAAAGAATTGTCCACGGCGTTGTCTTTACCAGCGGTAACTTCGTTTAAGCACGTTAGCCCCACGTCCGCCGCAGTAGGTATTCCGTTATCAGATACTTTAAAGAAAGCGTGTTTCGTTGACGATATCGACGGATTAGATGATTCTTTGCTCGCTTGCGCATACGCAAGAGCAAGGGGAACGGATAGAATGTGCTCGTTTGGTGACTGGGTTGCCCTTTCTCACGAGTGCGATGAAACGACGGCTAAACTTATCAAAAGAGAAGTTAGTGACGGCGTTATTGCCCCGGGTTATTCTGAAAAGGCGTTAGAGATACTTAAAACTAAAAGGAAGGGGACATACAATATAGTTCAAATAGACCCCGATTATATTCCCGAAGCCGTTGAAAGAAAACACGTTTACGGGATTACCTTTGAACAAGGTAGAAACAATTTCGAAATCAATAAAGAGTTGTTAAACAACGTAGTAACGGCAAACAAAAACTTACCTGAAAGTGCCGTTCGTGACTTAATCGTTGCTTTAATAACGCTAAAATATACTCAGTCTAACTCGGTATGTTACGCGATAGACGGGCAGGCGATAGGCGTTGGAGCAGGTCAACAATCAAGAATTCACTGCACGCGTCTAGCGGGTGGAAAAGCGGATACTTGGTTTTTGCGCCAACACGAAAAGGTGTTAAACCTTCCGTTTAGAGAAGACATTTCTCGCCCCGATAGAGACAACGTAATAGACGGGTACATTAACAAAAACGAAGAAGACGTTACTGCGGACGGAATTTGGCAAAAATATTTCACCGTTAAACCCGAGCCGTTCACGAAAGAAGAAATGGATAGATATTTAGCAACGAAAACGGGCGTTTCGCTTGGTTCGGACGCATTCTTCCCCTTCTTCGATAACATTGAAAGAGCAAAAAAGAGTGGCGTAAGCTATATTGCGCAACCTGGCGGATCGATTAGAGACGATTTGGTTATCGACTGTTGCGACAAATATGGAATGGTTATGGCGTTTACCGCAATGCGTTTATTCCACCATTAATAAATAGACAAAGGAGAAAAGGAAATGTTTTTTGATAAACTTAAAAATTACGATGCAGAAGTTTTTGTTTCTTGCGAAAGAGAATTAAAACGTCAACAACACAATATCGAACTAATTGCTTCAGAGAATATAGTATCCGAAGCAGTATTGCTTGCCGCAGGCACGCACTTAACCAATAAATACGCAGAAGGCTATCCCGCAAAACGTTACTACGGCGGATGCCAGTTCGTAGATGAAGTGGAAGAGATTGCAAGAGAGAGAGCGAAAAAACTTTTCGGCGCTGAACACGCAAACGTTCAACCGCATAGCGGTGCAAACGCAAACCTTGCGGTGTTTTTTGCATTGTTAAACCCAGGTGATACCGTTTTATCAATGAGCCTTGCACACGGCGGACATTTATCGCACGGTTCTCCCGTTAACATTTCGGGTAAATATTTCAATATAGTTCCTTACCACGTTTCAGAAGAAACACAAACGATAGATTATGAAGTAGTTAGAAAACTTGCTATTGAACACAAACCCAAATTAATCTTGGCGGGCGCAAGCGCATACCCAAGAGTTATTGACTTCAAAAAGTTTAGAGAAATTGCCGACGAAGTCGGCGCTTACCTTATGGTAGATATGGCGCATATCGCAGGCTTAATAGCGGCAGGACTTCATCCGTCGCCCGTTCCTTATGCAGACGTCGTTACTACAACCACTCACAAAACTTTACGTGGTCCGCGTGGTGGCTTAATTTTGTGTAAAGAACAATACGCAAAACAAATAGACAAAGCGGTATTCCCGGGAACTCAAGGCGGTCCGTTAATGCATATAATCGCCGCAAAGGCCGTTGCGCTTGGCGAAGCCATGACGGAAGAATTTAAATCTTATCAAAAACAAATAGTTGAAAATGCAAGCGTGCTTGCCGAAGAACTAAAAAAACACGGCTTAAATCTCGTTTCTGGTGGAACGGACAACCACTTAATGTTGTTAGATTTAAGGAACACCGATTTAACGGGTAAAGAATTAGAACGTCGTTTAGACGAAGTTCATATTACGGCAAACAAAAACACCGTGCCTGGCGATCCGCAAAGTCCGTTCGTAACCAGTGGCGTAAGAATAGGTACGCCCGCGGTAACTTCGCGTGGTTTCGGCAAGGAAGAAATGGTTAAAATAGCAAGCTTTATTGCGTCGGTTGCGTTTGATTACGAAGCAAGCAAAGAAAGGGTAACCAAAGAAGTAATCGAACTTTGTGAAAAATTCCCCATATACGGTAACTAAAAGGAGTAGCTATGAAAATAATGGTTGTCGGCGGAGGCGGCCGTGAACATACGATAATAAAAAAACTTAAAGAAAATCCAGTCGTTTCTACTATTTTCGCTCTTCCTGGTAACGGGGGGATTGCGGAAGATGCGACGTGTGTTAATATCGGTGCAAAAGAACTTGACAAAATAGTTTCGTTTGCGGTAGAAAACAAAATCGACTACGCTGTAGTTGCGCCTGACGACCCGTTGGTTTTAGGGTTAGTTGATTTGCTTGAAGAAAAGGGGATATCTTGTTTTGGACCAAGAGCAAACTCGGCGATAATCGAGGGTAGCAAAGTTTTTTCTAAGGACCTTATGAAAAAATATAAAATACCCACCGCCGAATACCAAGTATTTTCAAACGTTGACGAAGCGTTAAAATATCTTGAAACCGCACCTATCCCGACTGTAATTAAAGCAGACGGGTTGGCGCTAGGCAAAGGCGTTATTATAGCGGAAGATAGACAGCAAGCTAAAGACGCCGTTTTATCTATAATGAGAGATAAAGCCTTTGGTAAAAGTGGCGACAATATCGTTATAGAAGAATTTTTGACGGGTCCAGAAGTTTCCGTGCTTGCGTTTACCGACGGGAAGAGTGTAGTTCCTATGGTTTCTTCAATGGACCATAAACGTCAAGGTGATTTCGATACCGGCTTAAACACCGGTGGAATGGGCACGGTTGCGCCCAACCCGTATTACACGGAAGATATTGCTAAAAAGTGTATGGAAAAAATATTCTTACCCACCGTTAAAGCGATGAATAATGAGAATAGAACCTTTAAGGGCTGTTTATATTTCGGGTTAATGTTAACACCGAAAGGTCCTAAGGTTATAGAATACAACTGTCGTTTTGGCGATCCTGAAACGCAAGTTGTTCTACCCCTACTTAAGACCGACCTTTTAACCGTTATGCAAGCGGTGACCGAAGAGCGTTTGAGCGAAATAAAAGTAGAGTTTTCAAACGAAAACGCTTGTTGCGTTATAATGGCTTCGAACGGTTATCCCCAAAGCTACGAAAAAGGGTACGAGATAACAATTCCAGAAGAAATTAAAAAGGACGTTTACGTGGCAGGTGCGGTTAAATCGGGGGATAAACTTTTAACTAGCGGTGGTAGGGTGCTAGGCGTTACCGCGGTTAGCAATACGTTAGAGAACGCTATTAACTCGGCTTATGAAAAAGTAAAAAAGGTAAAATTTGCGAACGCGTTTTACCGCAAAGATATAGGTCAAAAAGCATTAAAAGCAATTTCGGAGAAAAGATAGATGGTTTACAGAGTATACGTAGAGAAAAAAGAAGAGTTAGCTTTTGAGGCGAAAGCCCTCAAAAACGACGCAGTATCGTTATTGTCCGTTAAGAACTTAAACAAAGTTCGCATACTGAATAGATACGACGTTGAAAACATTTCAAAAGAATTACTTGAAAAAGCAAAATCAACCGTTTTTTCGGAACCGCAGTTAGACTTGGTTAGTGAAACTGTTGATTTGACGGGCGCAATAAGTTTTGCGGTGGAATATTTACCCGGTCAGTTTGACCAAAGGGCAGATTCAGCGGCACAATGTATTCAAATAATTTCGCAAGGTGACCGTCCGTTAGTAAAAACGGCTAAATTATACCTTTTATACGGCGATCTTACCCAAGAAAACGTTAACGAAATTAAAAAATACGTAATCAACCCCGTAGAATCTCGCGAGGCAAGCTTTTCTCTTCCCGAAACTCTAAAAGTTGATTATGAAATTCCCACTTCGGTTAAAACCATAGACGGTTTTAACAAACTGAGCAGAGCCGAACTTGAAGATTTTGTTAAAGAATACGGCTTAGCGATGGACGGGGACGATATTGTTTTTTGTCAAAACTATTTTAAGGCGGAAGACCGTGACCCCACTATTACCGAAATTAGAATGATTGACACTTACTGGTCGGACCACTGCCGTCATACTACTTTCTTAACGGTGATAGACTCGGTTAGGTTTGAAGATCCGCTTTTAGAAGACGCGTATAACGAATATCTAAAAACGCGTGAAGAATTAAATAGAACGAAACCCGTGTGCTTGATGGATATTGCAACGCTAGCCGTTAAATATCTTAAAAAACACGGAAAATTAGATAAATTAGATGAATCTGAAGAGATAAACGCCTGCACGGTTAAAATCGAAATAGAAGTAGATGGTAAAAAAGAACCGTGGTTGTTACTTTTTAAGAACGAAACGCACAACCACCCCACTGAAATAGAACCCTTCGGTGGCGCGGCAACCTGTATCGGCGGTGCTATAAGAGACCCGCTTTCCGGTAGGTCGTACGTTTACGGTGCGATGCGTTTAACGGGTGCGGGCAATCCGTTAAAACCCGTTTCGGAAACTATGAAAGGCAAACTACCTCAGCGAAAGATAGTAACTACCGCTGCGGCGGGCTATTCTTCGTACGGCAACCAAATAGGTCTTGCGACGGGTATAGTTGATGAAATTTATCACGAAGGCTATACCGCAAAACGTATGGAGATAGGCGCGGTAATAGCAGCCGCTCCTAGCGAGAACGTCCGTCGTGAACGTCCCGCTCCGAGTGACGTAGTAATACTTTTAGGCGGAAGCACGGGTAGAGACGGTTGCGGTGGCGCAACCGGATCTTCAAAATCGCACACTTTACAATCGCTTGAAAGTTGTGGTGCGGAAGTTCAAAAGGGCAACGCTCCAGAGGAGCGTAAATTACAAAGATTGTTTAGAAACCCCACGGCAACCAAAATGATTAAACGTTGTAACGACTTTGGTGCGGGTGGTGTTTCGGTAGCAATAGGCGAACTTGCCGACGGTCTAGAAATAGATTTAAACGCGGTTCCTAAAAAGTACGAAGGTCTAGACGGAACCGAACTTGCTATAAGCGAATCGCAAGAACGTATGGCGGTTGTAGTTGAGAATAAAGACGTTCAAGCCTTCTTAAAACTTGCTAGTGAAGAAAATTTGCAAGCTTGTCCCGTTGCGGTGGTTAAAGCAGAGCCAAGGCTCGTTATGAACTGGAACGGCAAGAAGATAGTTGATATAAGCCGTGAATTCTTAAATTCTAACGGCGCGGATAAACACGTCAACGCAGTAGCTGAAAAGGGCGTTTGGGAAGACAAAAAGGTTGAAGGTGATTTTACAAGCAATATGATTAAACTTGCCGACGATCTAAACGTTTGCTCAAAACGAGGTCTTTCAGAACGATTTGACTCTACTATAGGCGCAGGTACGGTTTTAATGCCGTTTGGCGGAAAAAATCAGTTAACGCCTATTCAAGCGATGGTTCAAAAAATATCGGTTGAAAAGAAGCATACTAACGATTGTTCGTTAATGTCGTGGGGGTATAACCCGTTTATAACCGAAAAGAGTCCCTATCACGGTGCTTATTTAGCGGTCGTTGAATCGGTATGTAAACTAGTTGCAACTGGCGCGGAATTTAAGGACGTTTATCTAACTTTCCAAGAATATTTTGAAAGACTTGGCAAAGATGAAAAGAAATGGGGAAAACCGTTATCCGCCTTACTCGGCGCGTTTAAGGCTCAAAAAGAACTTTCGATAGGTGCAATCGGTGGTAAAGACTCTATGAGCGGAACTTTTGAAAACATATCCGTTCCGCCGACTTTAGTATCTTTTGCCGTAACCACTTCGAAAGTAGAGCATATAATCTCACCTGAATTTAAGAACGTTAACGATAAAGTAATTCTTATCAAACCTGAAATCGACGAAAATCATCTACCCAAAACGGAGTCTTTGCTTAACAACTTTAATAAAGTGACTTCTCTTATGCGTGCAGGCAAGGTTAAAGCTTGCTACACTATCGGCATAGGCGGTATTGCCGAAGCTGTTATGAAGATGTGCTTTGGTAACGACGTTGGTTTTGAATTTAACGATAAGTTAAGCGTTCAAGATATTTTTAGCTATAACTACGGCTCGTTTATTCTTGAAATCACGGGCGAAACGGATGAAACGGTTATAGGTACGACCATAGGCGAAAAAGTAGTTAAGTACGCAAGCGAAAACGTAGATTTAAATAAACTTTTAACCGTTTATGAAAACAAACTAGAAAGCGTGTTCAGTTGCAATATTCCCGATTCAAAATCACCCGTTTTAACCTTTAATTATATGGCTAACGAGTGGAAAGAACCGGCAATAAAATGCGCTAAACCTAAGGTGCTTATCCCTGCTTTTCCAGGTACTAACTGCGAATACGACAGTGCTAAAGCCGTTGCTGATGCGGGCGCAGAGCCTGAAATTGTTGTAATAAACAACCTAACGGCATCAGGTATAAGTAGAAGCATAGAACTTTTCAGTAAAAAAATAAAAGACTCACAAATGATATTTATCCCCGGCGGATTCTCTGGTGGAGACGAGCCCGACGGAAGCGGTAAATTTATAACGGCGTTCTTTAGAAACGCTTTGGTAAAAGAAGGCGTGACCGAACTCTTAGAAAAAAGGGACGGGCTTATGTGCGGTATTTGTAACGGATTCCAAGCTCTAATTAAATTAGGCTTAGTTCCTTTCGGCAAAATAATCGACACCGATGAAAATTGCCCCACCTTAACCTTTAACACTATTGCAAGACACCAGTCTAGGATAGTAAGAACACGTATCGCATCTAACAAATCTCCGTGGCTAAGGGATAGAAACGTCGGTGATATAATTTTAGTTCCTATTTCTCACGGCGAAGGTAGATTTTTAGCTAGTGAAGAAATGATCAAAAAACTTGCTCTAAACGGTCAAATAGCGACGCAGTACGTTGATATGGACGGAAAGGCATCAAGCTCGATTTTACACAACCCAAACGACTCCATGTACGCAATAGAAGGTATAACTTCGCCAGACGGACGTGTGTTTGGTAAAATGGGGCATAGTGAGAGAATAGGCAACGGTCTTTATAAAAACGTTTACGGCGACTACGATATCGGCATGTTCCGTTCGGCAGTAAAATATTTTAAATAATCGTTAAAGAGGGAAAAATGGTATACAAAAGCGATATAGAAATTGCGCAAAGTTGCACATCTAAACACGTCAGAGAGATAGCATCTTCGGTGGGGATTGATGAAAAATACGTAGAATACTACGGCAACGATAAAGCAAAAATAGACCTTTCATTACTCGATGAAAATGCAAAAAAAGGCAAACTAATTTTAGTTACGGCAATCACTCCAACACCGGCGGGCGAAGGTAAAACGACCACGACTATCGGCCTTGCAGACGGGCTTAAAAAGATAGGCAAAAAGGTAGTAGTTGCGCTAAGAGAACCATCTCTTGGACCAGTGTTTGGCGTTAAGGGCGGTGCTGCTGGCGGTGGCTATGCGCAAGTTATTCCTATGGAAGATATTAACCTGCATTTTACAGGCGATTTTCACGCTATAAGTAGCGCGAATAACTTGCTTGCCGCAGTGCTTGATAACCATATTCAACAAGGCAACCAACTCAATATAGACGTGAGAAAAATTACGTGGAAACGTTGCGTTGATATGAACGACCGTCAACTTCGTTTTATAGTTGACGGATTAGGCGGAAAGGCAAACGGGGTGCCAAGGGAAGACGGGTTTGATATAACCGTTGCATCCGAAATAATGGCTGTGTTGTGTCTATCTAATTCTCTTGCTGATTTAAAAAAGCGTTTGTCTAACGTAATCGTTGGCTATACCTACGATGACAAACCCGTAACTTGCGGTCAATTAAAGGTTGTAGGGGCGTTAACCGCTCTTCTTAAAAATGCGCTTAAGCCAAATCTCGTTCAAACTTTAGAAGGAACACCCGCTTTCGTTCACGGTGGTCCGTTCGCAAATATTGCTCACGGTTGCAACTCCGTTATGGCAACGCGTATGGCTATGCAACTTGGCGACTATGCGGTTACCGAAGCTGGTTTCGGCGCTGACTTGGGCGCTGAAAAGTTCTTGGATATCAAGTGCAGAATGGCCTCTTTATCACCAGACGCAGTAGTAGTCGTTGCTACGGTTAGGGCTCTTAAAATGCACGGTGGATTATTAAAGACGCAACTTAGCGAAGAAAATTTAACGGCGCTTGAAAAAGGTATACCGAACTTATTGAGACACGTTAAAAACATGCGTTCCGTGTATAAATTGCCGTGTGTAGTAGCGGTTAATAGATTTCCAACAGATACCGATAATGAAATTGATTTTATCATCAAAAAGTGTAGGGAGCTCGGCGTAAATACCGTTTTATCAACGGTTTGGGCTAACGGCGGAAACGGGGGAATTGAACTTGCAAAAGAAGTTGTTAGACTATGCGAAACTGAAAATAAAGAATTTGCTTTTTCGTATGAAGACGACTGTTCGATTAAAGATAAAATAAACGCCGTCGTTACCAAAATATACGGTGGAGACGGGGTTGACTATACTAAAGAAGCAAACTCTCAAATACAAAAATTAGAAGAAATGGGCTTTGCTAATTGTCCCGTTTGTATAGCGAAAACGCAATATAGTTTTTCTGACGATCCGTCTAAACTTGGCGCTCCAACGGGATTTAACGTTACCGTTAGAAAGGTTAAAATTTCTGCGGGCGCAGGGTTTATAGTCGTTTATACGGGCGATATATTAACTATGCCGGGGCTTCCAAAAGTTCCCGCCGCAGAGAAGATAGACGTGGACGATAATGGAGTTATTCACGGATTATTCTAAAAAATGGAAAAATAAAACACACCCTAATTGCTGGTTAAAGATAGGGTGTGTTTTTTTTGAAAAACACAGCTAAAATGCCTGGCTTAGCATTGACAAAATGAATTTTATATAATATAATATTATATAATTGACTAATTGTAAGGGAAAATTTATTAAACGGGCTTTGAATATTATGAAAGTTTTCGATACTGCAGTTCAACAACTTAAGCATATGGTCTTAAAAGAAATCATTAAGAACGAATACGACCACCATATTGAGAACTTGTACGTAGATATTCCCAAAATAATTTCTCCCGGTCCAAAGGCGCATTTTAGATGTTGCGTTTATAAAGAACGTGCGATTATTCAAGAACGTATTAAATTAGCACTCGGTGGCGACAAAAATATTTCTAGCGTGATAGAAGTTATAAATATTGCTTGTGACGAGTGTCCTTTTGGTGGAATTCAAGTAACCGATTTGTGTCGTGGTTGCTTGTCGCATAGGTGTTACGAATCTTGCCCAACAGGTGCTATATCAATAGTAGACCGTAAATGCGTTATAGACAAGAACAAATGTATTCAATGCGGTAAATGTGTTAAGGCGTGTCCGTATTCGGCAATCGTAAAGGCGCAACGTCCTTGCGTAGCAAGTTGCAAAGTAAAAGCAATTACGGTAGACGAGATAGATTCTAAGGCAGTTATAAATTACGACAAGTGTGTTGAATGCGGTGCGTGTGTCAACACCTGTCCTTTTGGTGCGATAGTAGACAAGTCTTTTGTACTTGAAACGATAAACTTATTAAAAGAAAGCGAGAAAGGGAACGGAAAGGTATACGCAATAGTTGCTCCCACGATAGCATCTCAGTTTGGGCCAGCGACCGTCGAGCAAGTTGTTGCCGGCATAAAGAAACTTGGATTTTATCGAGTGGAAGAAGCGGCGCAAGGCGCGGACATAACTTTGTATCACGAACTTAAAGAGTGGCAAGAGAAGAGTGTAATCACGACTTCGTGCTGTCCTTCCTTCGTTCAGTACATAGAAAAGCATCATCCAACCTTAAAGAAATACGTATCTTCAACCGTGTCGCCTATGGTAGAGATAGCGAAGTTAATAAAAACCATAGACAAACAAGCCAAGTGCGTTTTTATAGGCCCGTGCACTTCTAAAAAATCGGAATACAAATTAGAAAAGACGGGTGGCGCTATAGACGGGGTGATTTCTTTTGAAGAATTACAAGCTTTTTTCGATGCTAGGGATATAGTATTGACGGGGCTTGAAGGTATAGAGCTTAACGACGCTTCGTATTACGGAAGAATATTCGCTAGATCGGGCGGTATTTCGAAAGGCGTTGTCGAAGTAGGTAAAAAATACGGTGTAGACGCTGTTAAACCCGTCGCTATGAGTGGACTTGAAGAGTGCAACGTTAACTTGCTTAAGTTAAAATTAGGGAAAAGCGAATATAACTTTTTCGAAGGCATGGCTTGCGACGGCGGGTGTATGAACGGAGCGTTATGTTTGCGTCACGGCATGGCAAACGCCGTTGAAATAGAAAATTACGGAAAAGAAGCAAAACACAAAGATATAGAGCGTTCGGTGGACTTGTATAAAAACCCGCGCAAAGAATATAAATAAAACGTTATCAATAGGTATTAGCCGTTAAATAATTATCAACTTTAGGAGGAACTTATGTTTAAGATTGTAGACAAAAAAGTGCTAAACCCCACGGTTACTAGAATAGACGTGTATGCGCCTTACGTGGCAAAAAAAGCGCAAGCAGGACAGTTTGTTATTATAAGAGCAACTGACGACGGAGAAAGAATTCCTTTGACCGTTGCCGATTACGACAGGGAAAAGGGAACGGTTGCCGTTATATTTCAAATAGTTGGAGCAACTACCTACACGCTAAACCATTTAGAAATAGGTGATTGCGTGGCAGATTTTGTTGGTCCGTTAGGGAAGCCAACTCATACTCAGGGTTTGAAAAAAGTAGCCGTAGTTGGCGGTGGCGTTGGTTGCGCTATTGCTTATCCCGTAGCAAAGAAACTTCATGAAGAAGGGGCGGAAGTTCATTCTATCGTTGGTTTTAGGTGCAAGGACTTAGTTATATTAGAAGATGAGTTCAAAGCCGTTTCAGACAAATACGTATTAATGAGCGACGATGGAACTGCAGGTACAAAAGGGCTAGTAACCGACGCTCTTAAAAACTTAATAGAAAGTGGTGAAAACTACGACGAAGTTATCGCCATTGGTCCGGTAATAATGATGAAATTCGTTTGCCGTTTAACTAAAGAATACGGAATTAAGACAGTAGTTAGTATGAACCCGGTTATGATAGACGGAACGGGCATGTGCGGTGGTTGTAGACTTACCGTTGGCGGAAAAACTAAGTTTGCATGCGTAGACGGTCCGGAATTCGACGGGCATGAAGTAGACTTTGACGAAGCTATGAAACGTGGGGCAAGTTATAAAGAATGGGAAAGACACAAATACGAAGAAACTTGTAACCTTTTCAAGAAGGAGGTAGAATAATTATGCCAAACATGTCGTTAAAAAAGAACGTGATGCCTCATCAAGAAGCAGACGTTAGAAATAAAAATTTTGAAGAAGTTGCTTTAGGCTATACCGTAGAGCAAGCAATAGATGAAGCGGAAAGATGCTTAAACTGTAAACATAAGCCTTGTGTTAACGGTTGTCCCGTTATGGTACATATTCCAGAATTTATTGCGAAGATCCGTGAAAAAGATTTTGAAGGCGCTTATCAAATAATAGCGCAATCGTCATCACTTCCCGCAGTATGCGGAAGAGTATGCCCGCAAGAATCTCAATGCGAAAAGTATTGCGTGCGCGCAATTAAGGGTGAACCCGTTGGTATAGGTAGATTAGAGCGTTTCGTTGCCGATTATCATAACGCAAATTGTAAAGATGCTCCCGCAAAACCCGAAAGCAACGGCAAGAAAGTTGCTATTATCGGTTCTGGTCCTGCTGGACTAACCTGTGCGGGTGACCTTGCTAAAAAAGGCTATGAAGTTACCGTTTTTGAAGCGTTCCACTTAGCAGGCGGAGTTTTGGTTTACGGTATTCCCGAATTTAGACTTCCTAAGTCAATAGTTCAAAAAGAAATAGACGGCCTAAAAGCACTCGGCGTTAAGATAGAAACCAACATGGTAATAGGAAAGGTAATATCTATAAACGAGCTTATTGAAGAATACGGATTTAGCGCGGTATTCGTTGGATCTGGTGCAGGTCTTCCTAAGTTTATGGATATCCCTGGCGAAAACTTTAACGGCGTTTATTCTGCAAACGAATTCTTAACGCGTATCAACTTAATGAAAGCGTATAAAGAAGGCGCTTCAACCCCTATCAAAAAGGGTAAAAAGGTGGTAGTCGTAGGTGGCGGTAACGTTGCTATGGACGCCGCAAGATGCGCAAAAAGATTAGGCGGAGACGTACATATCGTGTATAGAAGGACGTTGGATGAATTGCCCGCAAGAAAAGAAGAAGTTGAGCACGCTATGGAAGAAGGAATTATATTCGACCTTTTAACCAACCCCGTTAAAATTAACGGAGACGAACAAGGATGGGTAAATTCTTGTACGTGTATCAAAATGGAACTTGGCGAGCCCGATGCTTCGGGAAGACGTCGCCCGGTAGCGATTGCAGGTAGCGAATTCGATATTGAAGCGGACGTAGTGATTATGGCGCTAGGAACTTCGCCCAACCCGCTTATTAAATCTACAACCGAAGGCTTAGAAGTTAATAAACACGGCGGTATAATAACCGACGAGAACGGCGCGACCTCGGTTAAAGCGGTTTACGCTGGTGGAGATGCTGTAACGGGCGCTGCAACCGTAATACTTGCTATGGGTGCAGGCAAAACCGCCGCTAAAGCAATAGATGAATATTTAAATAAATAAACGGAACGTTTTGCCTACTAAAATGCAGTGGGCAAATCGTCACGTAAAGGCAAAGTAAAATAAAAACGACTAATGGAGAATTTCGATGAAAGATAAAATTGATTTTTCGGTTTTAGACCAAGCTATAGAAGAATTTGGCAACGAAGAAAAGTCTTTAATTGCCATATTGCAACGAGCACAAGAAGTGTATAGATATTTACCCGAAGAAATATTTCCGTATTTATCTAAAAAATTAAACGTTAGCGAAGCAAGAATTTTCGGTGTAGCAACTTTTTATGAAAACTTTTCGCTTGAAAAAAAGGGTAAATACGTTGTTAAAGTTTGTGACGGAACTGCTTGCCACGTAAGAAAGTCGATACCTATTTTAGAGACTTTAAGGAAGGAATTAGGTTTATCAGAAACGAAGAAAACTACCGACGACTTGATGTTTACGGTAGAAACGGTTTCGTGTTTGGGCGCATGTTCTTCAGCACCTGCGGTAATGGTAAACGACGAAATTTATCCAACGATGACGCCAGACACGGCGGTTGCGCTTATTAGAAGATTAGAGGAGAAAAACTAATGCTAAAATCTATTGAAGAATTGCGTGCCTACCGTAACGAAGCTAAGCTCGCTATGGAAAGCGAAAATAGAAAAATAGTTATTTGTGGCGGTGCGGGCTGTGTTTCTAAGGGTGCGAATAGAGTATATGAAAAACTGTTATCGTTACTAAAAGATAAGGGTATAAAATTCAACGTAAAACTTGAAAAATGTTCGGGTGACGATCCCGTTCGTGTAACAAAAAGCGGTTGTCACGGTTTTTGTGAAGTTGGTCCGCTAGTTAGAGTTGAACCGCAAGGTTGGTTATACGTTAAAGTTAAGCCGGAAGATTGTGAAGATATTATTTCGCAAACCATACAAAACGGCGCTTGCGTTGATAGACTTTGTTATTCACAAGACGGCGTGATTTATAGAGAACAAAAGGAAGTTCCGTTCTATAAAAAACAAACTAGAATTTCATTGTCAAACTGTGATAAAATCGACGCAACGTCCATTGAAGAATACCTTGCTCGTGGTGGTTACACGGCTTTTGAAAAGGCTTTAACGCAAATGACGGGAGAAGAGATAGTAAATGAAATCACCGAATCAGGTCTTCGTGGCCGTGGCGGTGGCGGATTCCCGACGGGTAGAAAATGGAGCCAGGTCGCAAGACAAACCGTAACTCCTAAATACGTAGTATGTAACGGGGACGAAGGTGACCCAGGTGCGTTTATGGACCGTTCGGTTATGGAAGACGACCCGCATAGAATGTTAGAAGGTATGATTATTGCGGGTATTGCAACGGGCGCAACCGAAGGCTATATCTACGTTCGTGCCGAATATCCGCTTGCAGTTGCAAGACTAAAACAAGCGATTGAGAGCGCGGAAAAACTCGGCATTTTAGGCGACAACGTATTTGGCACCGATTTTTCTTTCCATATGCACATTAGTCGTGGTGCTGGTGCGTTCGTTTGTGGTGAAGGTTCTGCACTAACGGCTTCTATCGAAGGTAAACGTGGCATGCCTAGAACTAAACCGCCGAGAACTGTTGAACACGGTTTGTTCGACAATCCTACCGTACTTAATAACGTAGAAACTTTTGCAAACGTCGCAGATATTATAAATAACGGCTCGAAGTGGTATAAAGGAATAGGAACTGAAAATAGTTCGGGTACTAAAACCTTTGCGCTAACCGGAAACATTAAAAACGCAGGTCTTATCGAAGTTCCTATGGGGACGACTTTGAGAGAAATTATTTTTGATATCGGTGGCGGAATAAGAGACGGTGGCGAATTTAAGGCAGTTCAAATCGGTGGCCCGTCAGGTGGTTGTTTAACCGAAGAACATTTTGATTTACCGCTTGACTTTGATTCGTTGTCAAAAGTTGGCGCAATAATCGGCTCGGGCGGGTTGGTTGTTATGGATCAAAACACGTGCATGGTCGAAGTTGCAAGGTTTTTTATGAACTTTACCCAAAATGAATCGTGCGGTAAATGTGTTCCTTGTAGAGAAGGGACCAAACGTATGCTTGAAGTCTTGCAACGCATAGTTGACGGCAACGGTAAAGACGGGGATATAGAACTATTAAAAGAACTTGGCGAAGCAATCTCTAAAACAGCTTTGTGTGGTTTAGGTAAAACCGCCGCAGGCCCCGTATTATCAACGATTAAATATTTTGAAAAGGAATATAGAGCGCATATTTACGACAAGAAATGTCCCGCAGGCGCATGTAACAAACTAAAGAAAATAGTTATAAGCCCCGGTTTATGTAAAGGTTGTACTAAATGCGCAAGAAACTGCCCCGTTGGTGCAATAACCGGCGAACTTAAGATGGCGCACGTTATCAACCAAGACAAGTGTATTAAATGTGGTGCGTGCTTGAGCGGATGTCCCTTCCACGCTATAAAGGAGTGCTAATATGGAAAAGCAATATATGATTATAGATGGCAAAGAGATAGAAATTAACGGCGAAAGAAATATTTTAGAAGTGGCAAAGAAAGGCGGAATAGATATTCCTGCATTTTGTTACGATCCCGAACTTTCTATTTACGGCGCTTGTAGAATGTGTATGTTTGAAAAC
>CAJGCK010000004.1 GCA_904501795.1 uncultured Clostridia bacterium | reverse complement strand
CTGGGCTGCATTATTGATGGGCGTTTTAGGGTTTATTGCGTTTATCTTTATGATAAAGAAGATAACTATTCGTGCGGATGAAAACACCGTTAAAACGAACGAAAAGGTAGAAAGATTTAATTTCTTTAAGGCTTTTGCAAATTTTATGAAAAACCGTCCCGCAGTTGGCGCAACGCTTGCGGCGGTAGGTATGTTCCTAGGTATGCAATCGGCAACCACGGCAAACACTATAATGTTTGCTACCTACTTTGGCAAGGCAGAATATTCAGGTTTAGTAATGGTAGTTGGTTTCTTACCGATGTTCTTGTTTATGCCGTTTATAAAGAAAATCGTTGATAAATACGGAAAGAAAGAAGCTTCGGTAGTTGGAACGTTAGTTTCTATCGTTGGTGGAATAATAATGTTTATATTCCCGTTAATACCCAACGCCGATATAGGCTTAATAGTTTATATAATCGCGTTAGTGTTCTACGGATTAGGAATGGGCGTATATACCTGCGTGTCTTGGGCATTTATGGCGGACGCTATCGACTACAACGAATGGAAGTGCGGAAAGAGAGAAGAAGGCACGATATACTCGTTACACTCGTTCTTTAGAAAATTTGCGCAAGGCGTTGGACCTTCGATAGTACTATTAATAATGGGTGCAATCGGTTACGTTTCAGCGCTTGGCACGGAGGGTCAAACTTTTGCAACGGCGCACAACATGTGCTGGTTGGTGGCGGGGCTCTACTTGTTCAGTGCATTAATACAATTCGTTGGCGTTGCATTCGTTTACAATCTAGACAAGAAAACGCTTAAGAAAATGAATGATGAATTAGCTGAAAAACGCGCGCAAAACAACGCGGAAAGCGAAGGTAATCAATAATAAACTTAACGCCCGACGAAAAGTTGGGCGTTATTAAAAAAGAGGTTTTTATGAGAAATATTATCAACTTAAATCAAGACTGGTTGTTTGTAAAAGATACTACCGACGTTTCTCTTCGTCAAGGAGAGAAGATAAATCTTCCACACACGTGGAACGCTACCGATGGTTGCGACGGCGGGAACGACTATTTCCGTGGCTCGTGTTTATACGTAAAAAGTATAAAGAAAGCGGACCTTCCCAAAGCGGACTTGTATTACCTTGAATTTTGTGGCGCCAACTCGTCCGCGCAAGTTTTTATAGACGGTAAAGAAATTGCAAATCACGACGGGGGATATTCGACTTGGCGCGTAGATATAACGCCGTATTTACAAGATGAAACCGAAGTTTGCGTTATAGTAGATAACGCTCCAAACGAAAGGGTATATCCGCAAATGGCAGACTTTACGTTCTACGGCGGATTATATCGTAACGTAAACCTTATTTGCGTTAACGAAAGCCATTTCGACCTTGATTATTATGGCGGAAAAGGTTTGACTATCACGCCGACTATTGTCGATAAAAAAGCAGACGTAGAAGTCGAAGTATTTGTAAAAAACCTTAAAGAAGGTCAAAAAATCGTATATACGCTTTACGACAAAGAAGAAAAAGAACTAAACAAAATCGAAACCAACGAATTTAAGGTTAATTTTGAGATAGAAAACGTTCATTTATGGCACGGGCGCAAAGATCCCTACCTTTATTGTTTAGAAGCGGAAATCGTAGAAGGCGAAAAGGTTATAGACAGCGTTTGTTCACGTTTTGGATGTCGTTCGTTCAAAATTGACGCTAATAACGGGTTTATATTAAACGGTGAAGAATATCCGCTAAGGGGTGTTTCTCGCCACCAAGATAGACTAGGGTACGGCAACGCGCTTTTACCTTGTCACCATGAAGAAGATATTGATTTGATTATGGAAGTGGGCGCAACGACCATTAGGCTTGCTCACTATCAACACGACCAGTATTTTTACGATTTGTGTGATGAAAAGGGTTTAGTGGTTTGGGCTGAAATTCCTTATATTTCAAGGCATATGCCTACGGGTAGAGAAAACACTATTTCCCAAATGAAAGAATTAGTAGTTCAAAACTATAACCACCCGTGTATTGTGGTGTGGGGTCTTTCGAACGAGATTTCTATTGCGGGCTCGGATGAAGATTTGCTCGAAAATCATAGAATATTAAACGATTTGGTTCACGAGATGGACAAGACACGTTTAACAACTATCGCAGTTGTGTCAATGTGTAAGATGACCGACCCGTATATTCAAATACCAGACGTCGTATCGTACAACCATTACTTTGGTTGGTACGGTGGCGACACTAGTATGAACGGTCCGTGGTTTGACAAATTCCATCAAACCCACCCAAATATTCCTATCGGTTGCTCCGAGTATGGTTGTGAAGCGTTGAATTGGCACAGTAGCAATCCTTTCCAAGGCGATTATACCGAAGAATATCAAGCATATTATCACGAAGAACTAATTAAACAACTGTTTAGTAGAAAATATTTATGGGCGACACACGTTTGGAACATGTTCGATTTCGGTGCGGACGCAAGGGCCGAGGGCGGTGAAAACGGTCAAAACCACAAAGGGCTTGTTACGATGGATAGAAAGTATAAGAAGGACTCTTTCTATGCGTATAAAGCGTGGCTATCTAAAGAACCGTTCGTGCACGTTTGTGGTAAGCGCTACGTAGACCGTGTTGAAGACGTTACGAAGATTACCGTTTATTCAAACCAAAGCGAAGTTGAACTATTTGTAAACGGTAAAAGTGTAGGTAAGAAAACGGCGCCCGACCACTTCTTCTATTTCGAAGTGGAAAACAAAGGGGAGAGCGTTATAGAGGCTAAAGCCGGTGATTTAACCGACCAAAGCGTTATTAGAAAAGTTGAAGTATTCAACGAAGAATATAGACTAAAAGAACAAGGTGCTATCCTAAACTGGTTTGATATAGACGCACCCGAAGGAAGATTTTCTCTAAACGATAAAATTTCTGATATAATGAGTTGTTTTAGGGGCAAACTTTGGTTTATAGGCGTTGGCCTTGCAATAAAAAAGAAAATGAACGCTGGTAAAAAAGGCGAAAAGAAAGCAGGTGGTTTTGACGTTGATATTAAAATGGACGGCGGTCTAATGCAAATGATGGGCGGATTTACCGTGCTTCGTCTTGCGGGTATGATAGGTATGGCAAACGTTAATTTTACCAAAGAAGAACTTCTTAAAATGAATAAAAAACTAAACAAAATCAAAAAACCCAAAAAGAAGTAAATTAAAAAGTTTTAGCAAAAAAGGATAACGAAACTCGTTATCCTTTTTGTGTATTTATTGTTTACAAGCTTTTATTCTTTTACAAATTCCACGACGTCTTCTATTTTGCAATCTAAAAAAGTACAAATTCTATCAAGTGTTTTCATCTCAATATTTTGATTTGCTTTCAGTCTTCTAACAGTTTTGCTGTCTATACCGCACTCTTCCCTTAAACGATAAGTAGAAACACCCTTTTTATCCATCGTTACAAACAATTTATCAAATTTAAACATTTTATCCCCCTAAACGTTGACAATTACTATTATGGGGGTTATAATCTTTTTTATTAAGGGGATATAATCCCCATTTTAACAAAACAAAAGATGATTTATGCAATTATGGAAAGAATTATTAATAAACGGTTTGCAAAACAGTAACGAAATGTTCGAATGTTTAAACGATAAGGTTTTAAATGATGTAATAGAAAGTCGATGTTATAAAGTGTTGCTAAGTATTAAACAGGCTGTTGATGATGAAAAGTTATCGGATAACGACTGTTTTTTTAAGATTGAAAAAATCATAACAGTCCTAGAAGAAAACGGAATATTTTGTGAAAGGCATGATTTTGGTTGATATTAAATTAAAAAACAAAAAGGATAACGAGTTTCGTTATCCTTTTTAATTGTTTTTAGTTTATTCTCTAATTTCGCTTATTTTTTTTCCGTTCATAAACCGACTTTTGTCTTTATTAAAGCCTATTTCTAAAATGCCACGGCATTTAATTTTGTCTACTTCATATTCGGCTATGCCTTCGATAAGGGTATAGGCGCCATTTTCAAAAACGTACGGTACGGCGCATATAAGGTTTGCGGTAATCGTTACGGTGCGTTTTCCATCTATTTGCGCGTTTAGGGTTAGTTGCTTAGGAATTTCGCCGGTAACAATTTCGTTACGGTCGTAGGATATTTTAGTAACGAATTCAGTAGGACCGTCTTTTATGCGAACGTGCCCTTCTTCTAATATGCTCATCGAAGGGTATGACACCATAGAAAAATTCAAAGTACAGTCGTTGCTAACCGCACCAAGCCACAAGTGGTTGTTCATATAATCCCACACTCTTCTGCCATACGAGTGATCTCTCAAACAAGGCAAGTCGATAGGGTAGGTTTGTTCGCCTATTATAACCGTGCCGTTTAATCTACCTTCTTGTTCGTAGTGTACCGAATTGTTTTCTTGCACGCCCTTAAAATATTCTTTCGTCCATTTGTCTTGCGCCATAGCCGTGCCTACTCTTGATGCGGGCATGTGGTGAAAGAAGTCCACCGCTTTCGCGTTAGAAGAAAAAGAGCAATCAAACGAGCCGTTAACTTTCTCGCCGTTTTGACCGGTAAGTTCGCCATCAAACTTAAAACTCCAAGCACCGTTGTCTAATATAACTTTAAGTGGCGAAGACTGAGTGGTATATAAAAGTTTTTCGTGGTAGAACCACTTGTCTTTTATGCAAAAAAACGCCCAAACTTCCGCAGAATTATCACCCCTAAGTCCCAACCTAACGTATAGGCTTTGTTGTTTATCAGGGCAGTGAGCGGAAAAGTAATAACTGTTGTTAAAAGTACCGTCTTCACTTTCGGGAATAATAAAATTTTCGGCTTCTTGATAGTTAAAGGGTTGTTTTTTCTGCTTTATACCGATAATTTTAGTCATTAAAAATTTTTTTAATCGAAACATAAATTGCTCCTTCAAAAACGTAAGCTTAATTAATTACATTATAACACCCTTTTAGTCTTTTGGCAATTATTGATAAATATTTGTTTTTGTTGCAAACGTGAAAAAAAAGTTGTATAATGATATTGTTTATAGGAGAAATACCAATGAAGTTTTTGTTAGTGTACTATACGGGTACTTACAACACAAGATATTTAACCGAACGTATAGCCGAAAAGTTAAATGAGCGCGGGCATCAAGTAGACAGCGTTGAGATAAACTCTAGCACCCCGATTGCTAATACCGATGGTTACGATTACGTTGGTTTTAGTTACCCAATATACGGGTTTAACACGCCCTTGGCTTTTGATAAATACGTTAAAAAACTAAAGATAAACAAGGGTCAGAAATACTTTATCTATAAAAACAGTGGCGAAACGCTTGCCATGAATAACGCGTCAAGCCGTGGGATACTCCGCCTTATGAAAAGAAGGAAAGCACTTTTCGCAGGTGAATATCACTTCGTAATGCCGTACAACATACACTTTAAGTATGATAAAGACTTTGTTAGAGAGATATTGCTCAAAAACGGTAAACTTGCAAGCATAATGATATACAACTTAGAAAACGAAAGAGTAGAACACCTTAAAAGCAAGTTTATCTATAACTTTGGCGCATTTTTCGTTGGTATCGTAAAGATTGCGGGTAACGTCAATTCCTTTTTGTACAAGGTAGAAAAAGACAAGTGTGTTAATTGTATGAAATGCGTTAACGATTGTCCGGAGAAAAATATATACGTTAAAAACGGCAAAATCAAATTCCATCACCATTGTGATATGTGTATGCGTTGCTCTTTCTTTTGCCCGACTAACGCTATCAAGATAGGTTTTCTAGACTGGTGGGGGTGGAAAGTCAACGGGGATTATAAACTTAAAAAGTTAGCGGAAGACCCTTCTCCCGTTAAACCTTATATTAACAAGGATAGTAAAGGCTTTTACAAATGCTTCATAAAAACCTTTGAAAAAATAGATAGGGAATACGAAGAAATTTTTGGAAAAGAAAACGAGCAGTCCGTCGAAGAAAAAGCCGTATAAAATATAATTTAAAAACAAAAAGTCGCTTATTTATGAGCGACTTTTTTATTTTCTAAAAAACTTAATTACGAGCCGAGGTCTTCTTTTTGTTGCTTTTTTAACCGCTTACGACTAGTTGGGAAGAAAGAAGTAATTGCGCTAATGCCTTCAAGTGGAACGACAAGCATAAATAATTGCCAAAAATTAAAGCTTAAGAACGTTAGGTATAAAAAAGATACCGTTCCTAAAACGACTATTGTTAGCAATAAGAAGTTAAGCCATTTAACCTTAAAATTCTTTCGAGTATTTTTGTAAACCAAAACTGCAGACGCAGGTACTGCAAGAATAAAAATTTGCCAAAAATAAAGATGTTTAGCCATTATAAAACCAAGGTATACCAAAATAGCAACCATCCAAATGGTTAGTATGCCAAGCCCCATGAGAGAATAGAAGTTAACGATTTCTTCTTGATTTTTCTTTTCTTTTTTCTCTAAGTATTTTTCCGTTGCGTTTTCGTTAATTAAATCTTCTACGCTAATTCCATAAAAGTCGGCAAGTTTAACAAGTGTAGATATATCAGGCAAAGAAGTGCCGTTTTCCCAACGGCTAATCGTTTTATCCGAGTAGCCTATAGCGTTAGAAAGATCACTTTGTTTTAGATTTTTGTTTTTTCTCAGCGTTATCAAATTTTGAGAGATGATTTGCTCTATAGTTTTATCCATACCTACATTATAACCTAAAAACCCCGCTTGTCAACACAAAAAGACAAAAAGTTGCTTTTATTCTCAAAAAGCAAGAACTATATTCTCTCGATTTTAGAGAATAAGAGAATTATATGTCGAGTAATACGCTTTCACTTTTATTTTATTTGTTTTATAATGTTATTCGTAAAGAATTGTGTTGTGGGGAATATTTTATGTAAAATATTCAAATTCACAAAAGAGGAGAAATATGAAAATTTACGATTTGGCAGGTATTCCGCAGGAAAGTTTAGATAGCGTTGGCGGAAAAGCAAAAGGTCTTAACCAACTTATGAAGTTTGGTTTTAACGTGCCTAACGGTTTTATTCTAATAGACGCTTGCTGTGACGAAGATTACGAACAAGCTTACGAATACTTCAAGAGCAAAAACTTAGGCAAAGTTGCGGTTAGAAGTAGCGCAACTATTGAAGATGGAACTAACTTTTCTAACGCTGGACAATACGAAACGTTTTTGAACGTTGAAACAAAGGAAGAGTTTATAGACGCTGTAAAGAAGTGTATAGAATCTTTGAACAACTTTAGAAGCCAAGTGTATGCTAAAACTTTTTTGAACGGGGACAATGCAAACGTTATCAATAAAATGACCGTCGTTGTTCAACAAATGGTAGAAGCTAAATGCGCGGGCGTTTTGTTTACTAAAGACCCTATGAACCCGAACGCCGTGCTTATAGAGTGTGTTAACGGGCTTGGCGAAAGTTTAGTTTCGGGTACGCAAACGGCGGAACAATACAAAGTTGAAGACGGCAAAATTTTAGAAAATTCAAACCAAATATTAAAAGAAGAAGACGTTCAATCTTTATATCAATCGGCGCTTTTTGCTGAAAAGTCTTTCGGCGTGCCGATGGATATGGAATGGGCTATGGGTGAAGACGGGGTTATACGTTTCGTTCAAGCGCGTCCTATAACGGTAGAAGCGGACGACGGGGTTAACCTAAACGAATTCGATTTCGCGCACGACGTTACCGATAAAACGATAACTACTTGTAACGTTAGAGAGATGTTGTCTACCGCGGTAACGCCTTTGACCATGTCTACTTCGTGTTTTGGACTTGACTACGGTATGAGAAAAATGATGGCTAAAAACCACTCTATAAAAGACGTGGACGACCTACCGCCTTTCTCGTGCATAACTCCATTCTACAACAATATGTTCTTTAACCAAACCACCAACTACATAGTTTCATATAGAATAGCGGGGACGTCAAAAGAAAGTTCGGACGTAGTTATTTGCGGTAGAGTTTTAGACGAATTCCCCGATAAATTTTCAGATCCTTCTCCACAAATCGTTAGAATTGCAAGAATGGCTTATTTCTTGCCGTATATTTTAAGCGGTAAAAAAGCCGTTAACGGCATGCAAAAAGTTTTAGAGAGCGTTCACTTTAACTACGACGATACTATTGAAGGTTTATACAAACAACAAGAAGACAATTTTGATTATTTAAAAGAAGCGTGGTTTTGCCACTACTGTTCTTCTTATTTTTCGGGCGCTGCGTCAATGATGGCAACTAGCGCACTTACTAAAATTTTGAAAGATTACAACAAAACCAGCTTCTTACTATCCGGCGCTTTAACTAATATCGAAGGTATCGAGAGCGCAAAAATAGTGGATATGATGAAAGACTTGGCAAGATGCATAGTTAAAAATAATCCCGACGCGGTTAAGTATAACAAGCAACAACTTGCCGAATACGTTAGCGGTGCAACCGGCGAAGTTAAAGAGTGTTACGACAACTTTATGAAAGTTAACGGCCACCGTGGTATTAACGAGAGTGAAATGCGCGTTAAGTGTTGGGGCGACGATTTGGTTGGTTTCTGTGAAGCGCTTAAAGGTAGCATAATTTCGCTTGATAAAGAAGATATAGTAAAAACGAAAGACTGGACGGATTATTTAGACGAAATAATGGCGTTAGTTAAACCTTCTAAGAGAAAGGGAATAAAATCTCAAATACTAAAAGCGAGAGAGGGCGCGTGGACGAGAGAACACACCAAATCGCGTTGTATTCAAGTAACCAACGGGTTTAGAAAACTTTATAATACCATGGCTGAAAAGATGGTTGAGCAAGGCATTATTCCCGATAAAGATTTGATATTCTTCTTCACGAAAGAAGAAATAGGCGAATTAATCAAGGGGGATAAAGCGCTTGTTAAAAAGGCGATGAAGAGAAGAAGATTATACCCCGTTCAATGTTCTTTAAGGTTTAACGAAGTATATAGCGGAAAGCCTATTCCTATAGAAGAAACCACTATCGATAAATCAGATTTCCAAGGCACGCCCGCATCTCCTGGTATAGTAACGGGCAGGGCAAGGGTTATAAGGTCGGTTGAAGACGCAAACAAACTAGAAGAAGGGGAAATTATGGTAGTTTCCTTGACAGACGTGGGTTGGACGCCGTATTATTGTCTTGCATCGGGTTTAATCACCGAAATCGGCTCGTGTTTATCGCACGGCGTAGTAGTTGCGCGTGAATACGGTTTGCCGACCATAGTAAGCGTTAAAGATATTATGCGTTCGATTAAAGACGGCGACGTTATTACTATGGACGGAACGAAGGGTACCGTAACCCTAGTATCAAAAGAAGAAAAGGAGTAATTTATGAAAATTATCGTTGTCGGCGGAACAGGACTTTTGGGGCACGAAGCGGTAGAATATGCGCTATCACAAGGCCACGAAGTAACTTCTATGGACATTAACGACGCGAAGAGCGAAGAGTGGTTTACCAACAAAGCGAAATCGGTTATAGGCAACGTTTTCACTATGAGTGAAGAAGAAATTTGCCAAGCGCTAACCGGTTACGACGCGATGGTATACGCAGTTGGACCTGACGACAGGTTTATTCCTAGCGAACCTGCTTACGGATATTTTAAGTTGCGTTTGGTAGATTACTGCGCTAAGGTGTTTAGGGCGGCAAGAAAGGCGGGAATAAAGAAAGCAAGTTTATGTTCTTCGTACTTTTTGTATTTCGACCGTAAATTCCCTGAGAAGAAACTTTCCATCGTTCACCCGTATATTCAAGTAAGAAAAGAACAAGCCGAAGTAGTTTTGGCACAAGCAAAAGAGCAAAACGGTTTGCCGGAGATGAACGTTTATATAATGGAATTACCTTACATATTCGGCACTTGTCCCAACAGAGTACCGTTGTGGAAAGATATATTCTTGAAGGATATCGACCTTAACAACGACCAAGCACCCGTGTATTTCCCAAGTGGCGGAACGGTAATGTGTACTACCCGTCATATAGGCGAATCGCTTATTAACGCGCTAGTATACGGAAAAGAAAGTCGTCACTATTCTATAGGCGATGAAAATCATCCCTACGACTTTATGATGGAAAATCTTATGGTGGGCTTCTTGGGTAAACCAAGGCAAATTATTCACCCGCCGAAAGAATACGTAGCGGAATTGCAAGACAAAAAGTATAACTACGAAATTTCTCAAGGCAAATACCGTGCTTTGCACCCTAAATATTTAATGTTAGATATTCAATACGACAATTTCTATTACACCGATGAAGAAATAGAAAAAACCTGTGCCGAGTTGCATCTAACTAGGGGTGGGGTAAAAGAAGCTATTATCGAAACTGGTAAAGTTTGTAGAGAATACGTTGGAAAATAAGGTGCAAAAATGAAACTTAAAGACAAAGTTTGTATAGTTACGGGTGGCAGTGGCGGAATAGGATACGCTGTTTGCGAGCGCTTTTTAAGTGAAGGCGCAAAGGTGGTGTTAACTTCAATCGACTTACCGTCTGCGCTTGAAGCGGAAAAACAGTTAAAAGAAAAGTTCCCAGGCTCAACCGTTATAGGTATCGCGCCTACTCCGCTGTGGAGTTTTAGTGAAACGGAGAAAGCGTTTAAGGAAATTTACGAAAAGTTTGGAAGAATTGACGTTTTGGTCAACAACGCCGGCACTTCGGATGAAACTGCTTTCGATAGTTATACGGAAGAAATTTACGATAGACTATTTAACCTTAACATAAAAGCGATGTTTGCTTGTACGCGCGCCGTAATAAACTATATGGAAGAAAAAGGAAGTGGCGTTATAATCAACACTTCTTCGGTAGTTAGCGTGTGTGGGCAACCCAAAGGCGTTGCTTACCCCGCATCTAAAAGCGCGGTTAACGGGTTTACCTTATCGCTCGCTCGCGAAGTAGCAAAAAAGGGTATTAGAGTGAATGCGGTTGCGCCCGGTGTAACCAAAACCACTATGTTAAAAGACGTTCCTGCAAGAATGTTAGAGCCCGTGGTTCAAATGATTCCATTAAAGAGAATAGGCGAAGCAAAAGACGTCGCAAACGCTGTGCTATTTTTAGCAAGTGACGAGGCAAGTTACGTTTCGGGAGCGGTGCTTAACGTAGACGGTTTGGTTAGATTTTAAGTTTTAAGGAGAAAGATTATGACTTTAGAAGAAAGAATTCAAAGATTAGAAGATATAGAAGCAATAAGATATTTGCAAGCAAAATACCAAAGATGTTTAGACAATAGAGATTTTGACGGCATAAAAGAAATTTTTTGTGAAGACGTTGTTTCGTCTTACGGCAACGGCGAAATGGCGTATAAGGGTAGCGAAAACGTTATAGCCTTCTTAAAGGGAGTTATGAGCGTTGAAATGCCTTCTGCGCACATGATTCACGGCGGGGAGATAGACGTTACGTCAACCACTCAAGCAACGGCAAAATGGTATTTGCAAGACTTTTTAATTAACAAAGAACACGGTGTTAATATTCACGGCGCCGCAATATACGAAAACACTTATGAAAAAGTAAACGGCGTGTGGAAAATAAAAACCATAGGGTATAAGCGCATGTATGAATATTACGATTTAATTAGCCAAACCCAAGGCGCAACCCTTAAGAAGACTACTTTTCTAGATGAAGTAAAAGAAAAATTAGGAAAATAAATATTCTTTAAAAACAAAACGGATATAAAAAATAAAACGGAGAGAAACTTAAAGTTCTCTCCGTTTTTAATTTTTGTTTTGAAAAACTATTTAGTGCCAAAAATTCTGTCGCCCGCGTCGCCCAAACCGGGTAGGATATAGCCGTGTTCGTTTAAGCAACGGTCAAGCGTAGAAATATAAATCGTAACGTCCGGATGAGCGGAAGCAACCTTTCTAACACCTTCTGGGGCGGCGATAACGCACATAAGTTTAATATTTTTACAGCCACGTTTTTTAAGCATAGAAATCGCGTCGCACGCGCTTCCGCCGGTGGCAAGCATAGGGTCAACTACCATAACCACTTTTTCTTCAATGTTTTGCGGAAGTTTGCAATAGTATTCTTCGGGTTCTAAAGTTTCTTCGTTACGATATAAACCTATATGTCCGACTTTAGCGGCAGGGAATAGTGATAAAATACCGTCTACCATACCAAGTCCTGCACGAAGAATAGGAACGATTGCAATAGAATTTTCTTTAACTATCGTTTGAGTGGTTTTCTCAAGCGGTGTTTCAATTTCAATCTCTTGCGTAGGCACGTCCTTAAAACTTTCGTAAGCCATAAGGGTAGCAATTTCTTTTACTAATTCGCGAAATTGTTTAGTATCGGTATTTTTGTTTCGAAGAATAGCAAGTTTATGTCTAATTAACGGATGGTCTAAAATACAAACGTTTTTAAATTCTTTCATAATAAGCCTTAAATAAATTATTATTTGTTTTCTTCTTCAGTTTCTTTGCTTTCTTTTTTGCATTTGATGTTGCCAAGCAAGTTAACCAATATGCCAAGGATAAGAGCGCAAGCAATTGAAGTAATGGTAACTGCGCCGATTTTCAACGTCATACCGCCAACGCCTGCAATAAGGATAACGGAAACGGTAAATAAATTACGGTTGTCGCTTAGGTCAACTTTTTGAATCATCTTCAAGCCAGATACTGCTATAAAGCCGTATAGAGTAACGCAAACGCCACCCATTACGCAAGAAGGAATAGTTGCAAGTAAAGTCATGAACGGAGCGAAGAAAGCAGATATAATACAAATAATTGCAGCGGTTATAATAGTTACTACCGAAGCGTTACCAGAGATTGCAACGCAACCAACCGATTCACCGTAAGTGGTGTTGGGGCAACCGCCGAAGAACGCGCCTACCATAGAACCAACGCCGTCGCCAAGTAACGTTCTGTGTAGGCCGGGGCTATTCAATAAATCTTCGCCAATGATAGAAGAAATGTTTTTATGGTCTGCTAAGTGTTCAGCAAATACAACGAAAGCAACGGGTACGTAAGCAACAGCGACACCTGCGATGTAAGCGGCGTTAATTTGGCCAAAACCACTAAATGCCTTAATAAACGAAAAGTCGGGTAGCCAAGTCATATTGTTAAATAGAGCAAAGTTGATTACTTCTAATGCGGGGTTTTTAGTAAGAATACCGATAACAGTGAATATAGCCGCAACAACGTAGCCTGCGCCAATACCTATAATAAAGGGAATAATTTTCGTCATCTTTTTGCCGTAAACAGAACAGATTATAACGACTGCAAGGGTTATTAAACCGCAAAGTAAAGCAATCCAAGGACTAGCGGTGGGAACAGCTTCTACGGTTAACACGCTACCTTTGAACAAATCACCAATAGCGTTAGTAGAAAGTGACAAACCGATAATAGCAACGGTCGGCCCTATAACTGCCGCGGGCATAATTTTGTCAATCCATTTAGTTCCTGCGAACTTAACTGCGATTGCAATAATAACGTAAACTAGACCTGCGAAAACAGCACCGATAATTAAGCCAAGATAGCCAAGAGCTAAGAAAGAGCCTGCGCCTGCAAAAGCAGCACACATTGGGGCGATAAACGCGAAGGAAGAGCCTAAGAACACGGGGCTTTTGAACTTGGTGAATAATAGGTAAATTATCGTACCTACACCAGCGCCGAAAAGGGCAGCCGATTGACTCATGTTCGCGAAAATGCCAAGCGCGTTCAAGTCTTTGTCAGTGTTGATGATAACAGGAACAACTATCGTTGCGGCAAGAATCGCCAACACTTGTTGAAGAGCAAACACTAAGGTTTTAAAAAACCCAGGTCTGTCCTTAACACCATAAACAAGATTAGTGTTTTTCATTTGTGAAAACCTCTCAATAAAATATTTTAATAAAAAACGAAGCAACCGCTCCATTTAAAATTAACCATTTAAATCGGGCGCTCTTACGTACGCGTGCGCAAAACACATTAAGCATATTATAATACTTAACGACAATTTTTTAAAGACATTTTGCAAATTTTAGTCGAATATTTTAAATGTAAAATAAATTAGGCAATACGCTTGAAAAAAAACGCAAAAGATGTTAAAATTTATAAAAGGAGTTTACTATGGGAAAAGAAAAGAAGATACAAGAGTTTCGAGACAAGATAAAAAGGGTTATAATCACTAAAGAAGAAATTCAAAAGGCAATAGAGCGTGCAGGCAAAGAAATAGATTCGTATTATGACGGAACGCCTATTTTATTAATAAGCATATTGAAGGGCGCTTTTGTGTTTATGGCGGACGTGTGCAAGGCGGTAACCGTTCCGTGCGAAGTAGAATTTATGTGCGCATCAAGTTATTATTCGGGCACGGAATCTACGGGAGTTGTTAAAATAACCAAGGATATAACCAGAGATATTAGCAAGTATCACGTAGTTATCTTGGAAGATATAATCGATACGGGTAGAACGCTTAACGACATAGTAAAACTTTTAAAAGCAAGAAATCCGCTTTCACTTAGAGTAATAACCTTACTTGATAAACCCGAGCGTAGAATAGTAGACTTCAAGCCGGACGTTGCGTTGTTTACTATTCCCGACCATTTCGTTATAGGTTATGGACTTGATTGCGGTGAACTTTATCGTAACTTACCGTATATTGCAGAATATAACGCTGAATAAAAACAAAAATAAACAAGGGTGGAGGAACTAGAATTCTCCACCCTTTTTTACGTGACGTTTTTATAGTCTTAAAATATCGCTAAGAATTTTTATCACCGTATAGTTTTATCCCCATGCGTTCTAGCGCCGTTTCCGCATCGCCTAACGGTTTGCCCGCGTTGCGATAATCGTGACTAACACAAAAATCTTGCAGGCTTTTTTGAACGCGTAAAAGGTTGCGTTTTTGCAAGTCGTAAAGCGTTTTAACGTAAAATTTAGCCATAAACGAAGCGTGACTTGAATATTTAAGCAACGAAGCGTAGTGCTCTAAACAAAAACCTTTTGAAGAAATCAAAAGTTTAGAAAAATCATTTTCTTTTACAAACATTTGCGCTATGGTTTTATAATATTTTTTCATGCTTTCTTCAATTAGGTCGCACACTATACAAGTAGACGACAATTTTTCAATCGTTTTCGCTTGCTTTTTGCCCGCAGTAACGCTTGAAACGGGGGTTAATTGCTTTAAAATTTCATCTACACGAGTGTCCGTTTGTAAAGCGACGCTTAGTTTGTTAGGCCGTTTAAAAAGCATTTCAAAGTGTCTAGAACAAAACCCCAACGAATTAACTTTTGCCCGAGTGTTTTCTTCCATAACGGCGTCGTTTAAAAATTCGTATAAAAACTGCTCTTCTACTATTTTGCGTATTTCACATAACGGGCATTCGCAGTCTACGTTAAACTTTTCGTAAATAAGCCCTGTGTCAATATGATATCCCATAGTTTTATTATATCAAAAAAAAGTTAATAATTCAATAACTACTCTTGAAAAAAATATTTTTGCGTGCTATTATTGTTTTATAAAATAAAAAATTTTAATTACCAACGAAAAGTAACGTGGCGGTAACTTGGCTAGAAAATAAAGGATTTAGAATAAAGAAAAAGGGAAATTAATGAAAAAATTAGGTTTCGCGTTAGGTGCGGGCGGTGCTCGTGGCGTGGCTCACGTTGGGTTTATAAAAGCGATGGAAGAAAACGGAATAATACCAGACTATATATCGGGCACGTCTATGGGCTCGGTAGTAGGCGCTTGCTACGCTAAAGGTATGTCCGCCGACCAAATGATTAGCGAAATTAAAAAACTTAAGTTTTCAGAAATTTTTGATTTGTCTTTTAATCCTGTAGGAAACGGTGCTTTGTTACGTGCTTCTAAGATGCGCAAAAAACTTGAAAAATATCTTGCAAATTTAACTTTTAACGACCTTGAAATTCCTTTCAGCGCCGTAGCAACTGATTTGTGTTCGGGGCACCCCGTGGCGTTTTCGGGCGATAAAAAAGTGGTGGATTGCGTGGTTGCATCATCTTCAATCCCTACGATTTTTAAGCCGTGCGTGATAGACGACGTTACTTACGTTGACGGCGGTATAACCGTGCGCGTTCCTGTTAATCAAGTAAAAGACATGGGCGCGGAAGTTGTTGTCGGCGTAGACGTTTTGGGGGATATTAAAGAAACTAATAAACGATTTAATATAATGAGCGTTATGATGCGAATGATTGAAGTTATGGACTGCCAAGTTGCAAGATACCGCATCAAAGAAGATAAACCGAACGTTTTGATAGTTCCTGATTTAGGGGATATGAGCCAATATAAGTTTAAAGGTCTTGATACCGCTTTTGAAATTGGTTATAAAACGGGTCTAGAAAACGTTAAAAAAATCAAACGATTGATTAAGGATTAAAAAATTTTTTATTTGCCTATCAAAAAACGTTGATATTTTTGAAAAATTATGCTAATATAAACGGGTAATAAAGGCAAATATCTTGCTACTGTGGCTCAGTCGGTAGAGCAGCTGATTCGTAATCAGCAGGTCAGCGGTTCAAGTCCGCTCAGTAGCTCCATCAAACAAGAAGCACCAACAAAGGTGCTTTTTTATTTAAAAAAACAAGAACCGCAGACCTACGGTCAGCTTTACTGAGTGCAAACTGCACTCAGGATTAAGTCCGTCAAGAGAGATGGTCAAAGGCAACCAAGTCCGCTTTAGTCACTCCAAGGAAAGCACTTAACTGTTGTTAGGTGTTTTTTATTTTATAAAAAAAGTATCAAACGGTTTTAATTTGTATTTTTTCAAAATGTATAGACAAACGATATTTTGATGTGTTAAAATTAAAAAAAATAGAAATATCTTAACGATTTATTATATAGTGTAAGAGTTAGTAAATGGACAAATTGATAACGGCGCAAATAGAAAATGAATTAGATAAGATGAAAATTCGAAACGACAAACTTCGTAGTGGTCTAAAAGACAAGGTAGTTTTAACCGATTATTCTTCTTGCGACGGTGTTTGGACAAAGGCTTTTCAACAAGCGGTAAACGAGCACGAAATAGTAATCATACCCGCCAAGGAAGAGCCGTATTTATTAGACGGCACGGTTGTTATTCCTTCTAACAGATACGTTTTTGCAGAAGACGGGGCGGTGATACGCTTAAAGGAAGGTACTAAAACTTTAATGCTTCGCAACGAGCATCCGGTAGACGGTACGCACTACGTAGTTAAAGAAACTTCTCGTGATGAGAACATAACCATTGAAGGTGGTTTGTGGGAAGAGTGGTGTTTAGAAAGGATGGGTTACGGTCAAACGGGAATGATTGATGAAGATAGAAGTTACTATGGCGTTACCACCTGCTTTTTTTTCGACAACGTAAACAACTTTACTTTGAAAAATTTAACTTTCCGCCGTTGCGGTGGGTTTGCTTTGCAAATCGGCGAAGCCAAGGATATAGTGTGTGAGAATATTCGTTTTGAAGAATGTTTTGCAGATGGATTGCATATAAACGGCAACGTAGAGAACGTGTATGCAAAAAACGTTAAGGGTCAAGTTGGCGACGATTTGGTTGCACTAAATATGTTCGACTGGCAAAGGTCTTCTGTAAATTTTGGCCCGTGCAAGAACGTTCTTTGCGAAGATTTAGAACTTTCTAAAGACAGTCCGTATAAGGCTATACGTATTCAACCAGGTATATATACTTTCAAAGACGGCACGGAAATAGACTGTTCGTTAACTAACGCCGTATTCCGCCGTGTTCGTGGAATAAAGACTTTCAAGATGTATTGCCAAACGCCTAGGTTCACCAAAGGGAGCGACCCTGAAAAAGCTGGGGTAGGAAGCGGAGATAATATTATTTTTGAAGACGTCGTTATTGATTTAGACGAGCCTATCGACTTATTGGGCGGATATATAGAAAACGACCCCGTAACGGGTAGTTTTGCGGGTTTTGAACTCGGCTCTAATATAGACAATTTATATCTAAAAGATATAAAAATGAACGTAGATAAACAAAAACACCCCTACGCATATTTACTTTGCATAGGACCCAAATCGGTGCGTCGTGGCGACGTAGAAATTTTCGATCCGTATTTTAGTAGTGTGGTAAAAAACGTTTATATACAAAACGTAGTGATAAACGGAAAACAAGTTGATGATTTAGCCCCGTTTGTCAGGGAAATTGAATTTAACGCGCTGTACGACGATATGCCGTCTACTGCTAAAGGCGAGATAGAAAAAATTATATTCAATAAATGATGTATTAAAAACCGCCTAAAAAGAAAGGGCGGTTTTGCGTTTTAGATAGGTTTTTATAAAAAACTAAAAAAACAGCAAAAAAAAACAATTGGTAAACGATTTTGTTTTTGCAAGTTATTGACAAAAAGTCAAAATTCATGTAAAATAATCTTGTTATATTCGGAGGTTTTTCATGAAAGAAAAAATTCAAAAGATAGTAAAACTTATTAAAGAAGAAGGCGTTAAGATGGTAGACTTTAAGATGGTAGATATAAACGGGCAGTTCCGCCACGTAACTATTCCCGCCACCCATTTTAACGAAGAAGTTTTTGTAAATGGTATAGGCTTTGACGCTTCTAACTACGGTTACGCCGTTGTAGAAAAGAGCGACATGGTTTTTATTCCTGATCCTGATACCGCTATGATAGACCCGTTTTGTGAAATAAAAACGCTTTCTATGAGCGGAAACGCGATGATAATAGACAGTCCTAAGAACCGTCCGCTTGCGCAATATCCAAGGAATATAGTTCTTGCGGCTGAAAAATATATGAAAGACAGCGGTATTGCGGACACTATGTTAATTCTTCCCGAATTCGAATTCTATTTGTTCGACAACGTTGGTTGGGAAGTAAAGCCGAATTCCGTTGGTATGTATTTAGATGCTAATCAATCGTACTGGAATAGTTTAGAACAAGGCAAGGGCGTAGTCGTGCCCAAGCAAAAGGCGTATCATATAGCCAAACCTTTCGACACTTCGTACGAATGTCGTAGCGAAATGTGTTTATTAATGGAACAAGCAGGCATACCCGTTAAATATCATCATCCCGAAGTAGCGGCCTCAGGTCAGTTCGAGATTGAACCGCAACTTGGCAAAATGTCTGAAATGGCAGACGCAACGATGACTATAAAATACATAATCAAAAATACCGCTCAAAAATACGGGAAGAGCGCAACTCTCATGCCTAAGCCCGTATACGGTGAAGCAGGAAGCGGTATGCACGTTCATATGATACTATTAAAGAACGGCGAATCGGTGTTCTCCGATGACGAAGGGTATTCACATTTATCTAAAACGGCGCACTATTTTATGGGCGGATTGTTAAAACACATTTCTTCATTATGCGCTATAACCAACCCCAGCACCAACTCGTTTAAGAGATTAGTCCCCGGGTTTGAAGCGCCCGTTACCGTAGGGTATGCAACGTCTAACAGAAGCGCGGTAATAAGAATTCCCGCGTACGCAAAACAACCAAACGAAAGAAGGTTTGAACTTCGCAACCCTGACGCAACGTGCAACCCCTATTTCTGTTACGCTGCAATATTGATGGCAGGGCTTGACGGAATTAAGAACAAAATTGACCCCAAAGCAAACGGTTGGGGACCGTACGATTTCAACTTGTATAATTTGTCCGACGAAGAAAAGAGCAAACTAAAGGGCTTGCCAACTTCTCTTGAAGAAGCGTTAAACGCGCTCGAAGCTGACCACGATTACTTGCTTGAAGGCGGAGTATTCCCCGAAGTTTTAATAAACAACTTTATAAAAACCAAACGTGCAGAATGTAGGCAAATCGCTGAAATCCCACACCCCGGTGAATTCGAGAAGTATTACAATCTATAAAACAAAAACCCCCGCTTAAAAAAGCGGGGGTTTTTTACGCTACCTGGCGTAAAAAAATAAAAAAAACTTTGACATAATATACTTTAATGCTTTATAATATAATAAAATATACTCTAAAAGAAAATATAACGTAAAATCGATTATAAAAGATAATGGAGATAGACATGACGTATAAAGAGATTTATCAAGACTGGCTTTTAAGCAACAAGATAACCGATTCCGAACGAGTTGAACTTCAAAAGAAAACTGAAGAAGAAATAGAATACTGTTTTGGCAAGGACTTAGAGTTTGGCACTGCAGGTATGCGTGGCATAATAGGTCTTGGCACTAATATGATGAACGTTTACACCGTACGTCGTGCAACCCAAGGTCTTGCAGAGCACGTAAAATCGCTTGGAGACAAAGCAAAAAAACGCGGGGTAGTTATTTCATATGACACCAGGCGTATGTCGTACGAGTTTGCACTTGATTCTGCGCTTGTTTTAGCGTCAAACGGAATAAAGACGTATTTATATAAAACCGTTCATCCCGTACCTATGCTTTCTTATGCGGTGAGAGAACTTTCTACCGTTGCGGGTATAATGATAACGGCAAGTCACAATCCCAAAGAATACAACGGATATAAAGTTTACGGTGAAGACGGTGCACAGATGTCCCCCGAAGACACGGCGAAAGTTGTTGAATACATAAACGGTATAGGCAGTTGCCTATCGGATAAAATCGCTTACGATTTATCTAAACGCAAAAAGATAGTTTGCGTACCTAAGAGAATAGATAGAAAATACTACAAAACCATAAAAAAACTTTCACTCTCACCCAAGGCTGTCAAAGAGCAAGGTAAGAGTATAAAGTTAGTGTACACACCCGTTCACGGCAGTGGTTTCGTTCCCGTCACCACTATCTTAAAAAAAATGGGGATAGAGGCAACGCTTGTTCCCGAGCAGTCTAAATACGACCCCGAATTTTCTACCGTAGAAGTGCCTAACCCTGAGTACAAAGAAACTTTGACTCGTGGCATATTGATGGCAAACTTCAAAAAAGCGGACGTAGTTTTTGGTACCGACCCCGACTGCGATAGGTTAGGCGTAGCAATTCGTAATTTTGACGGCGAATTTGAGAGTTTATCGGGCAACCAAATAGGCGCGTTGTTATTAGACTACGTTTTGTCGGCAATTAAAAATTCTGGCAAATCGCTTAAAAACGGTTTTGTTGTAAAAAGTTTCGTTAGCACGTCACTTGCTTCGCTTATTGCTAAGGATTACGGCGTAGAACTAATCGAAACACCCGTTGGTTTCAAGTTTATAGGCGAAAAGATAAAACAGTTCGACGATACTGGGATAAAAAAATTCTTGTTTGGTTTTGAAGAGAGTTGCGGTTATCTTCGTGGAACGCATTGTAGGGACAAAGACGCGGTCGTTGCCAGCATGCTTTTTGCCGAGATGGTTTGTTACTATAACCAAAAGGGCGTTGGGATTTATAAGCGCTTAACCGAAATTTATGAAAAGTACGGTTACGTTTTCGACACCAACGTTTCTATCAAATACGAAGGCTTGAACGCGATGAAAGAAATGAACCAAGCGGTTAATAAAATGAAAGGAGTCACCTTAACTGATATAGGCGGGCTTAAAGTAGTTGCCGTTCGTGACTATTCGACTTGCCAAAGAACAGATGATAAAGGTAATAAAACACAAATAGATTCCGCCAAGACAAACGCCGTTTATTATGAACTCGAAGGTGGTAGTTTTATATGTATTCGCCCAAGCGGAACAGAACCCAAACTTAAAGTGTATTACTCATTAAAATGTGAAAACGAAGGTTGTGCAAAACCACTTTTCGAAAAGGTTAGGGCGCATTTTGAACAAGTAATGAAAAATGTATAAATCAAAAAAATCACCGTTCTCGGTGATTTTTTAAACATAAATTCAATTAAAAAGGGGTATAATAAACACCTTAAAACTTTTTGTAAGGGAGAATAAAAAGTGAAAAAAATTATCTCTTTAATCCTTTTGATTTTAACCGTGTTGTCTAGCACGGCTTGTACTTTCGTTAAGATACCTGCTCCTGAAAATCCCGAAACTTTAGACTCGGTTATTTTAGCGCAGTCGGTAAATCTTGGCACGTTAGAAGAAACGGATAGGCAAATACTTTCTACCGAAGACGCCGTGTATAAGACGGAGCGTGCGGTGGTTGCTATTCGAGTTCAACCTATAGGCTCTGACTCGGCTTCGTTCGGTTCGGGCGTTATAGTAAAAGTAGAAGATCGCGCCGTTAACGAATATTATATTCTAACTTGTCACCACGTTATAGAGAGCATGGGTAACGTTAGGGTATACGTTCCTGATGAAAACAGACGCAATTACACCGACGCCGACTATAATCCAAAGTACGCTTTTTCGGGAACTATAGGCGCAAGCGTTTACCCGAACTCGCAAATTAGTTTAGTAGGTGGCGACAAAGAATCGGACGTTGCGGTGCTAAAACTAACCCTACCCGTGATAAATAATCTTTCTATAGAAGAAGTCCCCGTTCCCGTCGACAACTATACGGTAAGAAAGGGCGCAGAAGTTTTTGCCATAGGCAATCCTACGGGCTCGCTTCCCAACACGTTTACTAAAGGCTACGTTTCATACGTCAATCGCACGGCAAGTTTTATAGACAAAGGCACGTTAACCCTTTTACAACTCAACACGGATATTTGGCGTGGCAGTTCGGGTGGCGCACTGTTCAATATGTACGGCGAACTAATAGGTTTAACCAACGGCGGTAGAGACTTAGACTTAGAAAACGAGGCGTGCTATTCGGGAATAAACTACGCTATTCCGTATGAGATAGACGGCAGTTTAACCGAAAATGGCTTTATCAACGTGGCAAGGCAACTTATAGGCACGGCAACCGAAACTAACTATGGCTACGTTTCTGGTAGAAAAAGTAAACCCGGCTTTGTTTTTACCTATCAACCGGAAACGGGCATTCTTTCCGTAACCGCGGTAACCGAAAACAGTATAAGCGCAAAAGCGGGACTATTAGCAGGCGACGTAATTCTTTCGGCAAACGGCACGCCAACGACGGATAATGCGGTTTTATCTTCGGTAATTTCGTCGTTATCAGTTGGTGATCAACTAACTCTATCCATTTCAAGAAATAACGGACTAACCATTGAAAACAAGCAAATTTCAATGACGATTGCTCAATACCGTTTTTGTGATACGGGATTATAAAAAGCATTTTTTACAGTAAAAATTAAAAGGATTTTAAATGAATAAATTCTGGTTTTATTATTGAAATTTAGTATACGTTATGTTAAAATATAAAAAGTCACACAAAATCAAACTTTATGAGAAAAGAATGAAAAAGAATTTTAGAAAAATCGCTACCGCCGTGCTAGTATCGCTCTTTACGCTATCGCTTTCGCTTTTCCTGTTAAGTGCATGCTCACCATCAACACCTGGTCCAGAAAGTGTAACGGATTACGTTTTCTATTTAGATAACGAAGTTTATCACACTATTAAAAAAAGTGACGTTATAGAAGAAAAATTACCCGTAGATCCCACGTTGGACGATGGTTACGATTTCGTTGGTTGGTATAAAGAAAAAACATTTAAAAATAAAATTGAAGAAAGCGATATTTTGTCTTGGGATAAAACCGAAGGCAAAAAGGCATACGGAAGGGTAGAAGCGATATATAAGGTAAGAGAAACGGATAACGCTTTACGTGGTCTAACGCCTTACGGCGTTGCCGAATACGACGGTGAAGAATTAGTAATACCTTCTACGTTATACGGTGTTGAAATCAAAAATATAGGCATGCAAGCCTTCTTACAAAATCCAAAACTTAAAAACATAGTTTTGCCGTCTACGGTAACCGAAATTAAAGACGGTGCTTTCCAAGGCTGTTCAAAATTAGAAAGCATAAGTTTGCCTCAAGGATTAAAGTCTATAGGTAGAGAAGTGTTCAACGGTTGTACTGCATTAAAGAGCGTATCGTTACCCTCTTCACTTGAAGTTTTGGACTCTTATTCGTTCAAAGATTGTTCTTCACTAACCACAGTGACCGTTCCCGCGAATATCGCCCTTGAAAAAATAGGGACGAGCGCTTTTGAAAATTGCGTTAAACTCAGTGGAATAAGCTTGTCCGAAGGCATAAAAGAAATCGGGGTGACCGCATTTAGGGGTTGTATCGAACTACAAAGCATATCTTTACCAAACAGTTTAACCGTGCTCGGCGCGGACTGTTTGTTAGGCTGCGACAAGCTGACTTATTTTAATGAAAACGGCTTAAATTATATGGGCAATAACACTAATAAATACGTTTATCTAGCAGGTGTTTCTAATAAAAGTATTACCACCTTAAATATTGCGTCGACTTGTAAATTTATAGGCAAAAAAGCGTGTGAAGGACTAACGGAAATAACTTCCATAAATATCCCTGCAAGCGTGCTTAACGTAGCAGAAAATGCGTTCAAGGATTGCTCTAACGCAACCGACGTTCATTTTGATTTGGAAAGCAAAGCAACGTTCATAGGCGAAGGAGCGTTTAATGGTTGCTCTAAAATTGAAAGAATGACGATTCCTTTCGTTGGCATAGGCGAAAGCGCCGTTTACCAACAACAAAGAACTTTCGGCATAATATTCGGCGTTGAAAACATATTGAGAACTTACGATAACACGAGAGTTATAGACGGTGTAACCTATTATTTACAATACGAAACCTATCCTAACAATTTTTATCATCCAATTCCAACCACGTTAAAATATATCAACGTTTTAGGTGGATATATTCAAGATTTTGCGTTTAGAAACGTTAATCAAGTAACTACTTACGTTATAGGCAAAAACGTAACGGGGGTTGGTCACAATACTTTTAGAGACGTTGCAAGTTCACTTGTTGTTTATTATGAAGGGACCGAAAGCGACTGGAGCGAATTGTTAGAAAATATGCATTCTAACAACACGGCTTCTCTAAAAAATGCGCCAAGATATTATTATAGTGCAACTAATCCCGGCGCAAGCGGATACTGGCACTACGTTAACGGTATTGCAACTAAGTGGTAAAAGTAAAACTAAATATAGGCGTGGCAAATTGCCACGCTTTTTTTATAGTGAATAGTTAGGGGGAATTAACAACGCAATCTATTGACTTTTTAAATAAATTAAAGTAAAATAAAATAGTATGATTATATTAGGTTTCGACCCTGGTTTAGCAACTCTTGGCTACGGGGTAATAAAAACTGAAAACGGTGGAAGAAGCGAAATGCTCGATTACGGCGTGGTTTCCACCCCTAAAAACGAAAATCTTGCCGTTAGACTGTGTATGATAGAGCAAGGCGTTAAACAAATTATAGAGAAGTTTAACCCCGACCATATAGCAATAGAAGAACTATTTTTTGCAAAAAACGTTACAACGGGCATAAACGTTGCGCACGCAAGGGGAGTAGTTTTGCTTACGGCAAACAAAATATGCCCACACATATTTGAATACACGCCCCTTCAAATAAAACAAGCGTTAACGGGGTACGGAAGGGCGGAAAAAATACAAATTCAGCAAATGGTAAAAAGTCTTTTGCACCTAAAAGGTATCCCCAAGCCCGACGACGCGGCGGACGCGCTTGCCGTTGCGTTATGCCACGCGCAAACCAACAAACTCGGCGGATTGTTTAGAATATAGTTTTGGAGTAACAGCATGATAGGATATATTAAAGGAAAGGTATTAAACGTTTCGGTTGGTGTTTTACTGATAGAAAATAACGGGATAGGATATGAAGTCAATTGTTCGTCTTCGGTAATGGCAAAAGCCAACGTGAATAGCGAATGTGAAGTATATACGTATATGGCGGTCCGTGAAGACGGGGTGTATTTATACGGCTTTTCTTCGCTTGCCGAAAAGAGCATGTTTCTAAAACTAATCACCGTGTCTGGCGTGGGCCCCAAAATGGGTATCACGGTACTTTCGGCGGTAGGAATTAACGAACTAGCGCTATGGATAGCAACCGAAGACGTTAAGTCTCTTTCAAAAATAAAAGGGCTTGGCAAAAAAACGGCAGAGCGTATCATTTTAGAACTCCGCGAAAAAATTACTGAAGACGCTTCGTTAACGGGCGAAGTAACTTCGATTGTCCCGATAAAAGATGAAGGGGTAGTAAACGAAGACGCGGTAGTTGCGCTTATGAGTTTAGGGTTTACTAAAACCGAATCGATAACTGCGGTTAAAAACGCAACCGCGCAAGGCGCAACTTCGGTTGAACAACTTATTTCTTTTGCGTTAAAGAATATTAGGTAGGTAGTTATGGAAGAAGAAAGACTTATCACTAGCACTTGTAACCAGTATGATAGTGAAATAGAAAACGTTTTGCGTCCTAAATCGATGGACGGTTACGTTGGGCAAGAGAAGGTTAAAGACAATCTCGCCGTATATATGGCATCTGCTAAAATGCGAGACGAGGCGTTAGACCACGTTTTGTTATACGGTCCTGCGGGGCTTGGTAAAACTACGCTTGCGCATATTATCGCTTCCGAACTAGGTACTCAAATCAAAATTACCAGTGGCCCTGCTATAGAACGCGCGGGCGACCTTGCCGCAATACTTACCAACCTTAACGAAAAAGACGTGTTGTTTATAGACGAAATTCATAGACTTAACCATACGGTAGAAGAAATTTTGTATCCCGCTATGGAAGATTACACATTAGATTTTATAATAGGAAAAGGTCCTTCGGCTCGCAACGTTCAGTTGCCGTTGCCCAAGTTCACGTTAGTAGGCGCGACCACTAAGGCGGGCATGCTTTCCGCACCACTTCGCGATAGATTCGGCATGCTTTTACGTTTAGAACCTTACACCGAAGACCAACTTACTGAAATAGTAATGCGTTCGGCGGTCAAACTCAACGCCGAAATTTTAGAGCCTGCCGCAAGAGAGATAGGTAAGCGCAGTCGTGGAACGCCGAGAATAGCTAACCGTTTATTGCGCCGTGTAAGAGACTATTCTATCGTTAAAGGGCACGAAAAAATCGAACTGTCCGACGCGCAAGGCGCTCTTTCAATGCTAGAAATAGACCATTTAGGGCTAGACCGTATAGATATAGATATTTTAACTACTATGGCTAAAAAATTCAACGGTGGGCCGTGTGGATTAGACACGTTATCGGCAACCATCAACGAAGACGCCAACACTATAGAAGACGTTTACGAGCCGTATCTTCTTCAACTAGGCTTTATCGCAAGAACGCCAAGGGGTAGAGTATTACTTAAAGAAGGCTACGAACATATCGGGCTTATAGCACCGCCCGAAGTAGAAAAGAAGGCATAATGAAGACTAGTGATTTTGATTATTATTTACCAGAAGAGCAAATAGCTCAAACCCCCGTTTATCCGCGGGACAGTTCAAGGTTGTTAGTTTACGATAGGGAAAAAGATATCGTATACCACAAAAAATTTAGCGATTTAACGTCCTTTTTAAAAAAAGGCGACCTATTAGTTAGAAACAACACCAAAGTTTTGCCCGCGCGTATGTTCGCAAAAACGGAGAACGGTGGTGTTGTTGAAATATTGTTGTTAAAGCGCTTTAATCTTACCGAGTGGGAAGTTATGGTTAAGCCTGGCAAAAAGGCAAGGGTTGGCAAAACGCTTAAAATAAGCGACGAACTTTCTTTAACCGTTCAAGAAATTTTTGATATAGCAGGCACTCGAAAGGTTAAGTTTAACTACGACGGCGTGTTTGAAGAAATTATCGAAAGATATGGCGAAATGCCACTTCCCCCGTACATAAAAGAAAAATTAAAAGACCAAAACCGTTACCAAACGGTGTACGCTGAAAAGGACGGGTCCGCCGCTGCACCAACCGCAGGACTTCATTTTACCGAAGAACTTTTTTCAAAACTAAACGAAAAAGGCGTTGAAATAGCAAACGTGTTACTGCACGTTGGTATCGGCACTTTCCGTCCCGTTAAAAGCGAAGATATTTCAAACCACCACATGCATTCCGAATATTACGAGATAGACGCCGAGAACGCCGAGAAAATAAACAAAGCTAAGCGTGAAGGTCGCCGTATAATCGCGGTGGGCACTACTAGTGTTCGAACGCTAGAGAGCGCGTGTGACCAAAAAGGCTTCGTTTCAGCGTGTAGTGGAAACACCGAAATTTTTATTTATCCACCTTACGACTTTAAATGTGTTGACGGGCTTATAACGAATTTCCATCTTCCCAAGTCTACTCTCATAATGCTTGTTTCCGCCTTTTCTTCTCGTGAAAAAACTCTTTCTTTTTACGAAACTGCAGTGAAAGAGGGGTATAGGTTTTTTTCTTTCGGTGACGCGTGTTTGATTTTATAAACTTCGCAATACTGTGTTTACTGCTCTCCTTTTTGAATTCGATGACCAACAAGGTCAATCTCATCCAAAAAGTTTCGCGAGCCTTGTCTTGCTCGTTTCTAAAACCAAACGCAAGTGTAAAAACTTCGCAATACTGTGTTTACTGCTCTCCTTTTTGAATTCGATGACCAACAAGGTCAATCTCATCCAAAAAGTTTCGCGAGCCTTGTCTTGCTCGTTTCTAAAACCAAACGCAAGTGTAAAAACTTTGCAATACTGTGTTAACTTATCTATTTCAGTCTAAAAAGTTAAATATTAAACTAAAGGAAAAATATGCAAAAATTTTATTACGAAACAATTAAACAGGACAGTAAAACGGGCGCTCGTGCGGGAATTTTGCATACTCCCCACGGCGATATAGAAACTCCGACCTACATGCCCGTTGGCACGCAAGCCACGGTAAAAGGCGTTAAGCCCGACGATTTGCTTGCTTCTAAAACCCAAATACTTCTTGCAAACACATACCACTTATATATGCGACCGGGTGATGAACTCGTAAAATCAGCAGGTGGATTGCACAAGTTTATGGCTTGGGATAAGCCTATTCTAACGGACAGTGGCGGGTTTCAGGTTTTTTCTTTGGCTAAACTAAACAAGATTAAAGATGAAGGCGTATATTTTAACTCACACATAGATGGAAGTTTACATTTTATCGACCCTGAAAAAGCAATTTCAATAGAAAATAATTTAGGCGCCGACATAATAATGGCGTTCGACCAATGTTCAGAATATGGTGCCGACTATGCTCAATCAAAAATTGCTATGGAGCGCACGTTAAAATGGTTAGACCGTTGTTACAACGCTCATAAAAACGAAAACCAAGCGCTTTTCCCGATAGTACAAGGCAACATGTTCAAAGATCTTCGCGCTATCTCGCTAAAAGAAACTTTACCATACGTAAAACATGGAATAGCGATAGGCGGGCTATCGGTTGGCGAGCCAAAAGAGATAATGTACGATGTTATGGACTCGCTTTTGCCGTTATATCCTACAAACGTCCCAAGATACCTAATGGGCGTTGGGAGTCCCGACTGTTTGGTAGAAGGTGTTCGCCGTGGAATAGATATGTTCGACTGTGTTTTAGCGACCAGAATAGCAAGAAACGGCACGGCGATGACGTCTAAGGGTAAGGTAGTAGTTAGAAACGGGGCGTATAAAGAAGATTTTTCTCCGCTTGACGACGAGTGTGATTGTTACGCGTGCAAAAACTTTTCAAAAGCATATTTGCGCCACATGATAAACGTGGGCGAAATGATGGGTGGAATGATGATTTCGCTTCATAACATAACCTATCTAAACAAATTAATGCGAGATATAAGGAACGCGATTTTGCAAGACTCGTTTAGCGAGTTTGCCGAAGAATTCTATAAAAAAACTCAAGGCAGTTACAAATAAGATATTTTGCGCGTGATAATTTTTCAAAAACGCTTGATTTTAAGAGTAAAATGCTTTACAATAAATAAAAAGACAAATAATTAAAAGGAGAACGAATAAATGATATTCAACTTACTTGAAGGTACTGGAACGGGCGCTGAAAGTGGCGCAAATGCTGGTGGCGGTAGTGGAATAACCACTATAATTATCATGGTAGTTATGGTCGTTGCTATTATCGGCTTATTCGTATGGCAATCGATTTCAAACAAGAAAAAACAAAAAGAAGCTCAAAAAATGGTAGATTCCATAAAAGTGGGCGATAGAGTTAAAACTATCGGTGGTATTTGTGGTTTCATAGCTGAAATAAACGATGCAGACAATACTTTCGTTTTAGAAACCGGTTTAAGCACTAACAAATGCTACGTTCGTTTCGACAGGGGCGCAATCTATCAAACTGCACCTAACAACGCAGGTCAAAAAGAAGAGATTAAGGTTGAAAAGGTAGAAGAAAAACCCGCTGAAGAACCAGTTAAAAAAACGGCTAAGAAATCTACTAAAAAAGCCCAAGAAAAGAAAGAAATCGAACCCGAAAACAAATAATAAAGTTCTTAAAAACTAACCCCTTGCATATTATAGCGTATAATAGAAAGGGGTTTTTTCATGGAAAAAGAAAGGTCAAAAAATTTTTTACCGATAATACTAAAAGGGGCTTTACTAACCGTTATATCGGCAACCGTGGGCGTTATGATTTTTGCGTTTATAATGCGTTTTTGTTCTTTGCCAAGTTCAATAATAAAGCCGATTAACCAGTTTATTAAAATACTTTCAGTATTTATAGGCTGTTTTTCTTCGGTGAAAGGGAGCGTGGGTTTTATTAAGGGCGCGCTAATCGGCGCGGTTGGAACGACGTTAACTTACGCACTTTTTAGTCTGCTCGGTGGGGCGCTTACTTTTAATCTTTCGTTTTTTATAGACGTACTTTTCGGTTTAGCAATAGGGCTAGTAAGCGGAATTCTTGCGGTAAACGTAAAAAAATAACAAAAAAATCATGCAAAACAATAAAAAATTTTAGCGTGCCAAGAAGTAAAAACTTTTCGACACGCATTTTTATTTTTTAAATGGAAATTTTAGTCTTTTATTTATAAATAAAAACTTTTAAAAACATTATAATAACGCTTGACTTTTTTTGGTTTTTTTTGTATTATTAAATCGATAAAAAAATAACGATATGATAAAATCGGGTTAGGACTGCGCAAAGGTGGGAAATTTTGAAGCCGTATCAGTGGCAACTTACAATAGAATGCCTATATATTTAAAGGCGTTATACACGTTAAAAGATCGTGGTGAAAAACATGTTTCTTCCGTGACTCTTGCCGAAACGGTTAGAGAAAATCCGTCGGTAGTAAAGAAAGACTTGTCATACGCGATAAAGACGGAAGGCAAGCCTAGAATAGGATACGAACTAAAAAAGCTTATAGAAGACGTTGAGAACTTTTTGGGGTACAACAACGTTAAATGCGCAGTGCTAGTCGGTGTTGGCAAACTTGGTCAAGCGCTTATGGGTTACGGTGGTTTTGCAAAATACGGGCTTGATATTGTGGCGGGGTTTGACGTTGACGAAAATTTAATAGGGAAAGAGATAAACGGTAAGCAAGTTTTATCTACGGCAAAGTTAACCGAAAAGGTAAGGCAAAGTGGCGTTAAGATAGGCATACTAGCCACACCCAAACAATTTGCGCAAGAGATGGCGGACAAGTTGGTTAAAGGCGGGATTCGTGCGATTTGGAATTTTACGCCAGGTCATATCGACGTGCCGTCGAACGTAACGGTTAAAAACGAAGACATGGCTTCGAGCTTAGCAATACTTTCGAAGCAACTCGAAGTGATATTAAGAAAAGAAAAATAAATTAACGATAAAAAATTTTTAGGAGTTATTAAATGGAATACCGTATTGAAAAAGACACTATGGGCGAAATGAAAGTACCTGTGGACAGGTACTGGGGCGCGCAAACGCAAAGAAGTTTTGAAAATTTCAAAATCGGCGTAGAAAAGATGCCGACCGAAATTATTCACGCTTTCGGCATACTTAAAAAGGGTGCTGCACTTGCAAACCAAGCGCTCGGTAAAATCGACGAAGAAAAGGCGAGCGCAATAGCGTACGCGTGCGATAGAGTTATTTCCGGCGAGCTCAACAGCCATTTTCCGTTAGTAGTTTGGCAAACGGGAAGCGGAACTCAATCTAACATGAATGCTAACGAAGTTATCGCAAACGTTGGAAACGAAAAAGTGGGCAAAAAACTTCTTCATCCCAACGACGACGTTAATAAGAGCCAAAGTTCAAACGATACTTTCCCCACGGCAATGCATATTTCGGCGGTTATCGCGATTGAAGACAAACTTCTTCCTGCAATCGACCAATTAATTGCGACGTTCGTTCGTTTAGAAAAAGAAAACGAAGGGATAGTAAAATCGGGTAGAACGCATCTTCAAGACGCAGTCCCGATCGCTTTTTCACAAGAAATTTCGGGTTGGAGAAACATGCTCGAAATAGACAAGGCAAACGTAATCGCATCTTTGGAAGGTTTAAGAAGTCTTGCTCTCGGCGGTACTGCGGTTGGTACGGGACTTAACGCTCATAAAGATTTTGGCAAGACGGTTGCGGAAAAGATAAGCGAAATCACCGGCAAAAAATTCGTTACCGCAGAAAACAAGTTCCACGCGCTAACTTCTCGTGATCAATTAGTATTCGCTCACGGCGCGCTAAAAGGTTTGGCGGCCGACCTTATGAAAATTGCAAACGACGTGCGTTGGCTTGCTTCTGGTCCAAGAGACGGTTTGGGTGAAATATTTATTCCTGAAAACGAACCGGGCTCTTCAATAATGCCGGGCAAGGTAAACCCAACTCAATGCGAATCGCTAACCATGGTTGCAACGCAAGTAATGGCTAACGACGTTGCAGTATCGATGGGCGCATCGCAAGGCAACTTTCAACTAAACGTATTCATGCCCGTAATCATACACAACTTCTTAACTAGCGTAAGATTACTTGCAGACGGAATGATATCTTTCGATATCCACTGCGCTTCCGGAATAGTTGCAAACAAAGAAAAGATGAAACACAACTTATACAATTCGTTGATGTTGGTAACGGCGCTCAATCCTTATATCGGTTATGAAAACGCAGCAAAAACCGCAAAGAAAGCGCATAAAGAAAACATCAGTCTAAAAGAAGCGTGCGTTGCTTTAGGACTATTAACCCCCGAAAAATTTGATGAAGTGTTCCATCCGGAAGAAATGGCATACCCGAATAAATAAAATACTCAACTAACGGAGAAAAAGATATGAAAATAAGTTATTATCCCGGTTGTACGTTAAAAAGCCAAGCAACCGAGTTAGACCAAATGGCAAGAAAGGTAGCTAAAAAACTTGGCGTAGAGATGGTAGAAATTCCCACGTGGCAGTGCTGTGGTGCGGAATATCCCACCGCTACGGATGAGATTGCGTCTAAACTTTCGGCAGTTCGCGCACTAGATTATGCTAAACACAACGGTGGCAAACTTTTGACCTTGTGTTCGGCGTGCCACAACGTTATAAAGCGTGTAAACGAAGATATGAAGAATAACGAAGATATCAATTATAGGGCAAACAACTATCTTGCGTTGGACGAGCGTTACAACGGCGAAACGGAAGTTATACATTATTTAGAACTTCTTCGTGACACGATAGGTTTTGACGAAATTAAAAAACAAGTCGTAAAACCGTTAAATCGTAAAATTGCAGGATACTACGGATGTTTGTTACTTCGTCCCGCATCGGTAATGAAGTTTGACAATCCCGAAAACCCTAGTGTTTTAGAACAACTCATTACGGCGCTTGGCGGTCAGGTAGTTAACTATCCTTATAGAAACGAGTGTTGCGGTGCTTACGTTTCGTTGAAATCTCCCGAACTAGCAAAAGCAAAAAGTACTTCAATAACGGACAGTGCAAGCGAATTCGGTGCGGTAGAAATATTAACCGCTTGCCCACTTTGTCAATACAACCTAGAAAAGAACGGCAACGGCAAAATCAAAGTAACGTATTTTACAAAACTTATGGCGGAGGCTTTGGGGATAGATGAATAAGATATTAGAAACCGAATTATTAAACAAGATAAGCGGAACTAACGCTAAACAATGTATGAAATGCGGTAAATGTACGGGCAGATGTCCTTCGTACAAACAAATGGACTTAAAGCCCCACCAATTCGTTTCGTTGTTGGCGCAAGGTAAAATCGAAAAACTTTTAGAAAGCAAATCTATATGGACGTGTTTATCGTGTATGGCGTGTGTTGAGCGTTGCCCAAGAGGCGTAGCGCCGGCAAACGTTATAGAAGCGGTTAGAGACGTGGTAATAAGAGCGCAAGGCGCAAACGGAATTAAGGCAGAAGAAATTCCTGAAATAGTAGACGAAAACACTCCGCAACAACTACTTGTAGCGGCGTATAGAAAATACAATAAGTAAAAAATTTTTAAGGATAAAAGATTATGCATAGAATAGGAGTTTTTATATGTTGGTGTGGCAGTAACATTG
>CAJGCK010000003.1 GCA_904501795.1 uncultured Clostridia bacterium | reverse complement strand
AGTTCTGTTAATAGATTAGGCATTAATGTTTTTAGTAGATGCAACTTGTTAAATAGTATTATATTTAAAGATATTTTAAGTTGGTATGTCACAGATTATGGCGTTTATTGGGAAGAAAAAAGAAATGGCGTACTTGTAGATGTCTCAAATGCAAATAATAATGCTAATAATTTTAAGCAAGATTATAACAACTATTTTTGGTATAAAAAATAATTTGCCATATTGCACGACTGTCAGTCGGTTGATTTTAAAAGTATAGCGCACTATACTTTGCTTTGCAAAGTCGTGTGTTTTTGCAAGGCAAAAAGTAAAGAGTAGCAATATTTTGCTACTCTTTTATAATGTCTAAAAAACCCCTATGAGCGACGCCCTTAGAACGGTGCGTTTTAGATTCTTTATTAGCCTTTTGACGAATAGTTGGGAGATTCTTTGGTGATTGAAATATCGTGTGGGTGACTTTCTACAAGCGATGCGCTAGTAATTTTAACGAATTTCGCATTTTCACGAAGTTCGTCTATAGTCTTCGTTCCACAATAGCCCATGCCTGCTCTTATACCACCGCACATTTGGAACACGATATCCGACAATGCGCCACGATACGGAACTCTACCTTCAACCCCTTCGGGAACAAGTTTTTTAGCGTTTTCTTGGAAATATCTATCCTTACTACCACAAGCCATAGCGGATAAACTGCCCATGCCCCTATATACCTTAAAGCTTCTGCCTTGGTATATTTCAATTTCACCAGGGCTTTCTAAAGTACCTGCGAACATACTACCTATCATAACCGCAGCAGCACCGCCACCGATGGCTTTGGTTATATCACCACTATATTTAATACCGCCGTCCGCAATAATCTTCTTGCCGTATTTTTCAGCCATTTCAGCACAGTCCATAATAGCGGTAAGTTGAGGAACGCCTATACCTGCAACGACTCTAGTCGTACATATTGAGCCAGGGCCGATACCTACCTTAACGACGTCTGCCCCCGCGCCTATCAACGCTTCGGTTGCGCCTGCGGTTGCTACGTTGCCCGCGATAACGGGAAGGTTTGGATATTTTGCTTTAACTTTTTTAACCACGTCGAGCACGTTTTTAGAGTGACCGTGCGCAGTATCAATTGCAATTATGTCAACCTTACTTTTAACTAGTTCTGCAACACGTTCTAACGTGTTTGCAGCGATACCTACCGCTGCTCCAACTAGCAATCTTCCGTTTTTGTCTTTTGCGGAGTTGGGGTATTGTATTGCTTTTTCAATATCTTTTATGGTAATTAAACCTTTAAGATATCCGTCTTTGTCTACGATAGGCAATTTTTCTATTCTATGTTTGCCAAGTATTTTTTGCGCTTCGTCAAGCGAAGTACCGACGGGCGCTGTAACCAAATTTTCTTTGGTCATTATATTCGAAATGGGTTGGGAAAAATTACTTTCGAAACGCAAATCTCTATTAGTAAGTATACCAACGAGTTTGCCGTTTTTAGTAATTGGAACACCGCTTATACGATATTTTTCCATAAGCGCGGTCGCTTCGCTAACCAAGTTGTCAGGCTCTAAAAAGAAGGGGTCGGTTATAACGCCGTGTTCACTTCTTTTAACCTTATCTACGTGGAGCGCTTGGTCTTCTATAGACATATTCTTGTGTATAACGCCCATACCACCTTCACGCGCCATCGCTATCGCTAAACGTGATTCGGTAACCGTGTCCATAGCGGCGGAAAGAAGCGGAATATTTAACTTTATTCCCGCGGTCAACTGTGTGGTTAGATCTGCTTGGTTAGGTATGATTTCGCTAGCTTGCGGAACCAACAACACGTCGTCAAAAGTTAAGCCTTCTTTAATAATTTTACCCATTTTTTTACTCTCCTAATATTACTTCTATCGTTTGTACGTCTTTATTTATTTCAGTTATATATTGCGTATAAGCGCTTGCAAGTAAAACTAGCGAAGTTTTAACGCTTTCTAACTTGCTTTTAGATATTTTGCCGTTTAATTCGTATATAAACGCTTTGTACGGATTAGTTGCAGTATATCCGCATTTACTAACGCATTCGTCTGCAACCGAAATTGCTTCCGCCGTGTTTTCGTTCAACATTTCAGCAACGGCGTATTTAGTGTAAAAATATTCTATGCAATACTTTTTCTCGCCAAATTCTATTTTGCCAACCGTTTCGCAATAATATTCAAACTCGCTTGCACGTTGGTCGGTTAAAATCTTGCCGTATTTAGACGTTCTATTCGAGTCGTTATACTCGTCTAAAGCTTTTACAAGACGGCATAACGAATTTAAACTGCCATCTTTTTCGTATTGCTTTTCCATAAAAAATACCGAAGCGGAATATGAGCCGGTGTTTTCGAAAACGGTTGCCACGGTGCCCGGCGCAAACAAACACATTGAGCCGAAAGCGATACACAATGCGCCGATAAACGCGCAAACCGTTATTATGATGGTTTTAAGAATTACTTTATTCAAAAACCCTATCCCCCGCTTCCTTTAAAGTATTTTTATTATTCTATCACTAATCATCTAAAAAATCAATGTTTTTTTACAATTTTTTTAATTTAAAGTAATCACGCGAAAAGACCTTTCATATTAAATAATGTTGAGTGGAGTTTTATATGAAAAAAAATATTTGTTTATCCGTTTTATCTCTATTGTTAATTTTTACGCTGTGCTTTTCGACGCTAGCGTGCAATAACCAACCCGATTTACACTCTTTCGTTAATAACGCAACGACTAATCTATACTACGGCGAAACGGAAGAACTTAAACTTAAAGGCGCATATTCTTTTTCTGCCGAAAAGTCCGGAAAAACACTATATTATTTTTCGGTTATTATCCTAAGCCCGCACGAAGATTTGGTAACGTACAGTTTACAATTTAATTTGTCTGGTAAAGACTATTCTCTTAACTTTTCGCTAAGCCCCGTATCGAATAGGCTCACCGCAAAAATCGAAATTCCTAAAACGGAGTTTAGCGCCGTTGAACTTACCGTCCAAAAAGGGTCCGAGCAAAAGGTTATAACCATTACTTCTATTTTGCCGAAAAATTGTTTAGACTATAAATCCGCAGTAAATTCTTTGTGTGTTTCGCAAAAGAAATTGATAGAAAATTACTATGAAAACGGCGTGTTTAACGGAAAAATTTCCGCACGAATTTTAGACAATAAAAACGAGTTTTATTGGTATATCGGACTTTTCAATAGCCAGAACGACGAAAAGGCTTTTTTGATTAATGCAATTAACGGAGAAGTCCTTGCGATTAGAGATATTTTATAAAAGAAAAATAATATCAAAGCACGCGGTTAAAAGTATCGCGTGCTTTTTATTATATCGGTTTATTTGTTAAAATTATCTTTTAGCGAAACTATCTCGCTTATAACGGGTTTACCACCTACGTTCAAGCGTTTGAAATAGCCCGTGCGCATTAATTGGTAGGCTTTATCTTCGTCACCTTGCATAATTTCAGGTTCAACCTTACCTTTGAATACAGTTACGCTGTCTTTATTCATACGCTCTGCAAAGTCTTGACCAGGGTATTGTTCATCTAACAAAAGGTGACCGTATTTGCGAATTTCAACGTCTACCGCGTCGTTCTCACAAACCCATTGTATAACGCCTTTTACCTTTAACCCTGAAACGTCTGCGCCACTTTTACTCTCGGGAATATACGAACAAATTAGTTCGATAACCTTTCCGTTTTCGTCGGTAACAACGTCGTCACACTTAATTATATAAGCGCTCTTTAAGCGCACCATACCGTCTTTTTTCAAACGGAAATATTTTGGGGGCGGGTTTAATGAAAAATCATCTTCGTCGATATATATGGTTTTTGCAAAATTAATTTTTCTAGTACGCTTTACTTCTTCGTTGGGATTGATTTCAAAATCTAACTGCTCAATTTTCCCTTCAGGATAGTTAGAAATAGTTACTTTAAGCGGTTTTAATACGCCCATAGCCCTATCCGCATTTGCGTTAAGGTATTCTCTAACACACGCTTCTAGATAACTAATTTGAACTTCCGAATTTGCTTTGCAAACGCCTATTCTCGAACAAAAATCTTTAAGCGCTTCTGCAGGAATACCGCGACGACGCAAACCTGTTAGCGTGGGCATTCTTGGATCGTCCCATCCGTCTACTTCACCCGTTTCAACCAACTTTTTAAGGTATCTTTTACTCATAACTAGGTTGGTTACGTTAAGTCTTGCAAACTCTATTTGTCTAGGCTTCGGCGAAAAACCGAGTTCTATCCCAACCCAGTCGTATAGCGGACGGTGGTCTTCAAACTCTAACGTGCATAGCGAATGCGTTACGCCTTGCAAATAGTCGCAAATAGGATGCGCGTAATCGTACATGGGGTATATACACCATTTATCGCCCGTTCTATGATGCGTTTGGCGTAAAATTCTGTATATAACGGGGTCTCTCATATTAATGTTGGGAGAAGCCATATCTATTTTTGCGCGAAGACATTTAGCCCCGTCTTCAAACGCGCCTTCTCGCATTTTATAAAACAAATCTAAGTTTTCTTCTACCGAGCGGTTTCTATAAGGACTTTCTTTACCCGGTTCAGTGAGCGAGCCACGATTTTTGCTTATCTCTTCAGGCGACATATCGCACACGAACGCTTTGCCGTCTTTTATTAATTTAACCGCAAATTCAAATATGTTTTCAAAAAAATCAGATGCGTACCTTTCTTCGTCCCACTTAAAGCCAAGCCATTTGATATCTTCTTTTATAGCGTCTACAAACTCGGTTTTTTCTTTAGAAGGATTGGTGTCGTCAAAAAATAAGTTGCACTTTCCGTTATACTTTTCTTTAACACCAAAGTTTATGCATAAACTTTTTGCGTGGCCGATATGTAAATATCCATTAGGTTCGGGCGGAAAACGAGTGTGCACTTCGTTACAAACGCCACTTTCTAGTTCAGAATTTATTATTTGTTCGATAAAATTAGTTGCTTCTACCATAGCGCACCTTGAAACTTTTTTATATATTGTAACACAAATTTTAAAATTATAAAAGCAAATTTAATCTATTTTAGTCTCTATTTTGGTCTATTTATATTATTTATTAAACGGCAGTTGCTTGACTTTTGTTTTTTGCTATTGTAAAATAATAAATGCAAAAAATTTTACTTATAAAAAAGGATACGGATATGGACCAAAACAAAAGTTCGGTAACTATGGAAAAACTCGTTAACCTTTGCAAAGGCAGGGGTATAATTTTCCCCGGTAGCGAAATCTACGGCGGAATGGGAAATACTTGGGACTACGGCCCCGTTGGCGTTGAGATTAAAAACAATATCAAACGCGCGTGGTGGAAACGTTTCGTTCAAGAAAGCGACAACTCTTTCGGTGTTGACGCGGCAATTCTTATGAACCCTAGAGTTTGGGACGCGAGCGGGCACACTGCTTCTTTCTCTGATCCTAAAATGGACTGTAAAGAGTGCAAAAGCCGTCATAGAGCGGATAACCTTATTGAAAACCATTCTAAAGGCAAGGTTAACCCCGACGCTATGTCGCAAGAAGAAATGCAAGAGTATATAAATACTAACCAAGTTCACTGCCCTATTTGCGGTAAGTTTAACTGGACGCCTATTAGAAACTTTAACCTTATGTTCTCAACTTCTCGCGGGGTTACGGACGAGTCGACTAACACTATCTATTTAAGGCCAGAAACCGCGCAAGGCGAATTCGTTAACTTTAACAACGTTCAAAGAACGGCTAGGGCTAAAGTACCGTTTGGTATTGCACAAATAGGTAAAGCGTTTAGAAACGAAATTACCCCCGGTAACTTTATTTTTAGAACTATTGAGTTCGAACAAATGGAACATCAATGGTTTTGTAAAGAAGGAACGGACGTTAACTATTACGAACAATACAAAAAATCGGCTTGGGACTTCTTGACCGATTTAGGTTTCAAACCCGAACACTTGCGTTATAAAGACCACGATAAACTCGCACACTACGCTAAGTCGGCTTGTGATATTCAATATCTATTCCCTATCGGTTGGTCGGAACTTAACGGTATACATAACCGTACTAATTACGACTTGTCTCGCCACGAAGAATATTCGGGCAAATCTATGCAATACACCGACCCGATGACCAACGAAAGATATACGCCTTACGTTGTTGAATATTCTATCGGCGCGGATAGACTTATGCTTGCAGTTTTATCCGAAGCGTATGAAGAACAAACGCTTGAAAACGGCGAAACTAGAGTTGTTATGCACTTCCACCCCGCTGTTGCCGCTTACAAATGTGCCGTTTTACCGCTACAAAAAAATCTTGGCGAAAAGGCAAAAGAAGTTTATAACAAACTTCGCAAAAAGTTTATGTGTTGCTACGACGAAGCAGGCTCTATCGGTAAACGTTACCGCCGTCAAGACGAAATTGGAACGCCTTATTGCGTAACTATCGACTTCGATACTCTTGAAAACAATACGGTTACTTTACGTGACAGAGATACTATGGAACAAATTAGACTACCGATTGACGAACTTGATAAATATATAACTGAAAAAATTCAGTTCTAATTATTTGCAACTAATATAAAGCCACCCGTTTGTTTAACGTAAACGGGTGGCTTTTCTTTTTTTGTTTTTTGTTTATTTGTTTTTTATTTGATTTCTAAAACTTCGTAACCGTCGTCTTCTATTTTTTTTACTAAAAGTGACGTTAAAACTTCCCTATTGACAGTTATTTGCGCTTGACCTTTTTCGTGGCTAACCTTTGCGTCAACTACTCCGTTAATACCGAGTAAAATTTCTTTTACCTTAGCTTCACAATGCCCACACATCATTCCTTTAATAGATAGCGTTATCTTTTTTTCTTTTATAACTTTAAGTTTCTTTTCCTTGCCGTTAACGTTGATAAAATTTAGCCTTAACGCGTTGGTAACTACGCAAAAATCAGATAGGCTCATCGCAAGCGCACACAACATTGGGCTAACCGTTATACCTAATATTGAAACGAACAAGCCCGCCGCAAGCGGTATTCCCAAAGAATTATAAAACAACGCCCAAAAATAGTTTTCATATATATTTTTTAATGTTTTTCGGCTTAATTTTATCGTTCTTGAAACGTCTAACAAACTGTTTTTAGTTAACACTACCTGCGCCGATTCTATAGCAACGTCCGCACCAGCGCCTATCGCCATACCAACGTCCGCACGAGTAAGTGCGGGCGCGTCGTTTACGCCGTCGCCAACCATGGCGACAAGACCGTATTTTTGATAACCCTTAACCACTTTTTCTTTCCCGTCGGGTAAAACGCCTGCAACGACTTGGTCAATACCCACTTTTTTCGCTATCGCCTTTGCCGTGTTTTCGTTGTCGCCCGTTAACATTACAACTTTTACGCCCATTTCTTTTAGCCGAGCGACACCTTCCGCACTATCTTCTTTTATGGCGTCTTCTACCGCTATCATGCCAAGATAATCACCGTCCAACGCAAATAACAAGGGGGTTTTTCCATTTATTGATAAATCTTCTATTAGAATTTCTTCTCTTATGGTTAAATCAATTTTTCCCGCTACAAACTTAACGCTTCCGCCCCAAACGGTTTTCCCGTTGAGTTTCGCAGATAATCCGTTCCCCGCAAAAATTTCGAAGTCGGTTACCTTATCTCCCTTTATTCCTTTTTCATTCGCGTAATTTATTATCGCTTTTGAAAGAGGGTGTTCACTGTTTTGTTCTAAGGAAATTGCGTATGTTAACAATTGTTCTTCGGTTACGTCTTTTGCCGGAAACACATTCGTTACCGACGGCTCGCCACGAGTTATAGTTCCCGTTTTATCAAGAATAACGGTTTTTACCTTTCCGCATTGTTCAAGCGACGTTGCATTTTTGAAAAGTATTCCGTTTCTAGCGCCAACGCCCGTTCCTACCATTATCGCAACGGGGGTTGCAAGCCCCATAGCGCAAGGACAACTTATCACAAGAACAGATATTCCCCTTGCCAAAGCATAGCCCACGTTCGCTCCGCATATCAACCATACGACTACCGTTATAAGCGATATACCCATTACCACGGGAATAAACACGCCCGAAACTTTGTCCGCTATTCTCGCTATCGGCGCTTTACTTGCCGAGGCGTTGCTTACCATATCGATTATTTTTGATAAAGTCGTATCAGCGCCAACTTTAGTTGCCTCGCAGTACAAAACACCCGATTGATTTAGCGTGCCTGAATATACTTCTATACCTATTTCTTTATCGATAGGTATGCTCTCGCCCGTTAAAGTTGCTTCATTTACCGCACTGTGCCCTTCTATAACCACACCGTCTACGGCAATTACTTCGCCGGGGCGAACTATGAAAGTTTCGCCTACCTTTAATTTTTCTACGGGGATTTTTATTTCTTTTCCGTTTGTTAACACGGTTACCGTTTTAGGACAAAGTTTTATTAAAGACTCTAACGCCTTTGTAGTTTTACCTTTAGCACGCGCTTCTAACGTTTTACCTATGGTAATTATAAAGAGTATCATGGCAGAAGAGTCGTAATATAAGCCGTGTAGCAAAGCGTTTGCTTGCTCAACGCTAGATACTATCGTTACGTTCGCCATTTCAAACAAGGTTACGGTGCTATATAAAAACGCCGAAAGCGACCCTATCGTAATCAACGCGTCCATATTAGGCGAAAGTCTTAGCAAACTCTTCGTCCCGCTTATAATTATTTTTTGGTTAATAACTATAACTATTCCGCTTAATATTAATTGCAATATACCTATAATTAGCGGATTATTTTTCATGATTTCGGGTAGCGGAAATCCCCACATTGAATAGCCCATGGATACGTACGCTAGCAAAAGCAGTATTAGACCAGAAGATATAAGCCTATTCCTTAACGAATTATCTTTTTTTTCTTTCGTTTCCCGTACGAGCTCGCTATTTTGCGCGCCTGATTGCGCAATAGCGCCGTACCCCGCTTTTTCTACAGCCTTAATAACGGCGTTTATATCTACACTGCCTTCTACTTCCATAGTGTTTGTTAGTAAATTTACCGAACATTTTTCAACACCGCTGACAGATAACACCGCTTTTTCTACGCGCGCCCCACACGAAGCGCAACAAAGCCCCGTTAACTTAAATTTTTCCATAATCCACCTAGTTGATAAATTTTTTTACTACGTCCACAAGTTCTTCAACCGTTTGTTCGTTGCCGTTTTTAATATCGTTCACCACGCAATTTTTGATGTGTGTTGACAATAGTTGCTTACTAAACGCGTTAAGCGCCTTTGAAACGGCACAAACTTGCACTAAAACGTCCGTGCAATAAGCACCACTCTCTACCATTTTCTTTATCCCTTTAACCTGCCCTTCTATTCTATTTAATCTATGAATCATTTTAACGCTCTCTTCTTTCGTGCGAAAAGTAGTTTTACTATATTTACAACAATTTTTTTCCATATTTTTTCTCCTTACTTTAATTTTATTATATACCCCCGTAGGGTATGCGTCAAGTGTTTGAAAAAACGTTTTTAAAAATAAAAAAACCGTGCGTTATAACACGGTTTTTAATCGTTGTAGAGTTTAATTATTTACCAAAATATCTCTTAAGCAAACCTTCAAACGCTCTACCGTGACGAGCCTCGTCGCGAGCCATTTCGTGAACGGTGTCGTGAATAGCGTCAAGATTAAGTTCTTTTGCGCGTTTTGCAAGGTCGAATTTACCTTTGGTTGCGCCGTTTTCAGCGTCTACGCGAAGTTGAAGATTTTTCTTGGTAGAGTCGGTTACTACTTCGCCTAACAGTTCAGCGAATTTTGCTGCGTGTTCCGCTTCCTCGTACGCTGCCTTTTCATAGTACATACCGATTTCGGGATAGCCTTCTCTATGCGCTACTCTTGCCATCGCTAAATACATACCAACTTCGGTGCATTCACCGTTAAAGTTCATTCTTAATCCTTCGATAATTTCACTATCTACTCCCTTCGCTACGCCCAAAACGTGTTCAGCCGCCCAAGTTAAACCTTCGCTTTGTTCAGCGAACTTGCTTGCAGGCGCGTTGCATTGTGCGCATTTTTCAGGTGCTGAATCACCTTCGTGTACGTAACCGCAAATTTGACAAATAAATTTTTTCATAATAATTTCTCCTTAATTTTTTTATATTTTTATTTTATTATTTACAATTTTTACATATACCGTAATACAACCTCTTTTCTCCACTTACCTTGTGCCCCGCGTCTTCTAGTTCTTTTAGTGGCGAAAAAGTTATAAACAAATCTATTATATTACCGCATTTATCACATATGAAATGACTGTGTTCCGAAGTGTCCCCGTCGTAATGGATTTTTTTATCCTTAGTCTCCAACGTCACTATCTCCCCTTCGTCATTTAGAAGTTTTAAGTTGCGGTACACCGTGCCAAGACTTATATTAGGCTCTATCTCTCTTGCGGAATTGTATATCATATCCGCCGTGGGATGATCTTTTCTTCCCTTGATTATTTCAGTTATCAATTCTCTTTGCCTGGAATATCTCACTTACAACCTCCTTATCAGTAATGATTACTATTATTATATATGCAGAAAAAGGGTTTGTCAACTATTTTTTATAAAAATTTTAAAATTTTTTTTAAATTTAAAAAACTCACCGCGCCAATATTTTTATTTTGGCACGGTGCGTTTATTTTATAGCGAATATTCTTTTATAATATATATAATGTTATATATTAAAATCGTTTGAGCTTGCATCCGATGGGAAAACAAAACTTCCGCGTGGAGAAAGCGAAATGCTTCCCACCCTAACGCCGTCAGGCAAACAAGAACGTTTAAATTGTTGGGCAAAAAATCTTCTAACGAAAGTTTTTAGCCAGTAGTCGATTGTTTTTTCATCGTAGTCATTTAAAAAAGCGCGTTTTGCGATAAACGAAAGTTTTTGCGCTGAAAAACCGCTTTTTATAGTGTGGTAAAGGAAAAAGTCGTGCAGTTCGTAAGGGCCGACGATGTCTTCGGTTTTTTGTGATATTTCTCCGTTAACGGCGGGCAAAAGTTCGGGGCTAACAGGCGTTGATAATATATCGGTTAACACCGCTTTCAGTTTGCTTTTGCTCTCTTTCGCTTTTAGAGAAACAATTGCTCTAACGATTGTTTTCGGCAAAGAACAGTTAACGCCGTAGTTACTCATATGGTCGCCGTTATAAGTCGCCCAACCTAAAGCAAGTTCGGATAAATCGCCCGTTCCAACTACTAGCCCACCCGACATGTTTGCTATATCCATTATTACTTGCGTTCTTTCACGCGCTTGCGCGTTTTCGTAAGTAACGTCGAGCGTGGTTAAATCGTGACCGATTTCTTTTAGGTGACGAGTTACCGACTTTGCTATATCTACCTTTTTTAAGGTAGTACCTAGCGCGCGAGCAAGTTTTATTGAGTTTTGATAAGTCCTACCCGTAGTGCCGAAACAAGGCATGGTTACCGCAATAACGGTTTTGGGAGATAGACCAAGTCGTTTTGTTGCTTCTACCGCAATTAATAACGCAAGCGTGCTATCTAGTCCGCCGGAAAGCCCTAGCACTAAAGAGTTGCTTTTTACGTGGCTCATACGTTTCTTTAAGCCGTTCACTTGTACGTCAAACGCCGTTTTAAGCGAGTTTTCGTAGTCTATCGACTTTGATGATAAAAAAGGCTCTTTTTCAATTTCGCGAGTTAAAACGATATCTTTTTCTTCAGTATCGAATATGACCTTTTGAACGGAACAGTCAACGTTAACGGGACGCTTAATATAACGCATTTTATAATTGTTTATTCTACCAACGTCTAATTCGGTAACGAGCACGTTTTCATCAAACGGGAGAGTGCAAGAAACTTTTTCTCCAACTTCCGTAGCAAAGTTTCCGCCACCGTAAACGGCGTCGGTTGACGATTCGCCCGTACCGGCGTTTGAAGTTAGCACTCCAACACCGAAAGTTTCGCTAATTGTTTTTATTAATTCGAACGATTTTTCAAAACTACCTATCGTAGTGGGGTTTGCCGTGGGGTTTAACACTATGCTTGCCCCGTTTAGCGAATAATCAACTAAAGGAGTTTTTATATGATTTATATCAGAACCTATTACCACACACACAGAAATTTCAGGATGGGTCACGCTTTTTAGCATTACCCTGCCAAATGGAACCGTTTGACCGTTAAAAGAAACCATTTGGTTTTCAAAACACGAACTAAAATATCTTGATTCGTACCGCCCGTCGCTATCGTTTGGATAAAATTTTGGAATTATTGCTAAAATTTTGCCCTTTTGAATAAGAGCGTTGGCGTTGAATATCCCCCCGTCTTTTTCAAACGGAAAGCCAACGGAAACTAGTATTTTTTTATCCTTGGTAAAGTCCGCTATATCTTGAATTGCTTTTTTACAAAGGGAAAGAAGTTGTTCGCTTAAAAACAAGTCACCAACCGTATAGCCCGACAAACACAGTTCGGGAAACAAGGCTATTTCTACCCCGTTACTTTCAGCAACGAGTATTTCTTTTTTAACGTTTTCAGTATTTTTACTAACTTCCGCAACCTTTATTGAAGGTGTGATAGCGCTTACTTTTACATAACCAAATTTCATAAAAAACCACCTTTTTTGAAAATTTTGATATTTGTATATTTTCATTTTACACTATTTTTTACATTTTAGCAATATTTTAACAATTAAAAAACACGATTTTTGCTAATTTTTGCAAAAATCGTGTTTTAACGTTTTATTTTTTATTCATCGTAACCGTTTGGGTTTTGCGTTTGCCATCTCATAGCGTCTTGACACATATCAAGCAAAGTTTTTTCAGCCTTAAAGCCTAAAACTTCTAGCGCCAACGATGGATCTGCATAACACTCGTCTATATCGCCTGGTCGACGGGGCATTATTTTATAAGGAATTTCTTTGCCAACAACCTTTTCAAAGGCTTTTACCATATCTAAAACACTATATCCCTTTCCCGTGCCCAAGTTAACTATCAATAAACCCGGGTTGGTTGCTAGTTTGTTTACCGCAAGAACGTGACCTTTTGCCAAGTCTACCACGTGAATAAAGTCCCTAACCCCCGTTCCGTCGTGCGTGTTGTAATCGTTGCCAAATACACCGAGATATTCTCTTTTGCCAACGGCAACTTGCGTTATGTACGGGCAAAGATTGTTGGGAATACCCTTAGGATCTTCACCAATAAGCCCTGATTCGTGCGCACCAACGGGGTTGAAGTAGCGGAGTATTGCTATGTTAAAGGTCGGGTCTGCTTTATAAAGGTCTTTTAGAATATATTCGATAAATAGTTTCGTGCTTCCGTAAGGGTTTGAAGTAGAAAGCAGAAAGTCTTCTTTAATAGGCACGCTCTTAGGTTTACCATAAACGGTTGCCGAAGACGAGAACACTAAATTTTTAACGCCGTATTCACGCATCTTCATTACTAAAATCAACAAACCTTCTATGTTGTTTTCATAATATTCTAACGGCTTTGCACACGATTCGCCAACGGCTTTAAGACCTGCGAAGTTTATAACGGAATCTATTTTGTTCTCGGTAAAAATCTTGTCTAAAATAGCCTTGTCACGTATATCGCCTTCATAAAATTTTACGGGTTTGCCCGTTATTTTTTGAACGCGAACTACCGATTCGTATTTACTGTTCATAAAATTATCTACGCATACTACACTGTGACCTGCGTTAAGCAATTCCACCGTGGTATGTGAGCCTATGTACCCTGCGCCACCTGTTACTAAAACGTTCATATCTATCTCCTTTATTAAGCTTTGTATATTTTTACACTTTCTAAAAATTTCAAAAATCCCGTATTCCCAACCGAGTCTTTTTTAAATACCGACGTGTTGAATAAGATATTTTTACAAGTTGTGTTTACCCTATCTACCACTCTTGCGTAAGCGCTATCAAAATCTGCGCTATACCCTTCGCCAACGAGCGAGTTTATCATGTCGAAATGAATTGAAAGGGGGTTTTCGGCGTTTGATAATTCTTTTTTATCAAACTCTTTCTCCTTGCACAATATCTCGGCTATGGTTTTTAGTTGCTCTTTAAGTCTTCCCGGGAGTATGAATAAGCCCATCGCTTCTATTAGCCCTATGCCTTCTCTTTTTATATTATGATATTCGGGGTGAGCGTGGAAAAGCCCTTCGGGGTACTCTTCGGTTGCAACGTTGTTTCGAAGAATTATATCTATAACGTATTCGTCGCCACGTTTTCTTGCTATAGGCGAACTTGCGTTGTGCGGTGTGCCGTTAGTGTTTGAGTATATAAAACATTCGGGACAGTCGAACACCTTCCAACCTTCTACTATATCGCCCGCCAAATCGCGTATTTGCGACCTGTTTTTCGATTGTAAACGTATAACGCTGTTATACCAGTCCACAATCCCCACTTTAACGTCTTTATATTCGTTCGATTTAAGATTGGTTAAAACAGGTGCGTTATGCATAGGCATTAAATGTTCACCACCTTGGTAGTGTTCGTGGTTTAGTATAGAACCGCCAACTATCGGTAACGACGCGTTCGAGCCTATCATATAGTTTGGCAAATAATCAACGAAATCTAGCAACTTATCTACCGTGTTTTTATCTACGCACATAGGCGTGTGTTCCGTGTTTATTGCAATAACGTGTTCGTTATAATATGCGTACGGCGAATACTGAAAAAACCAGTCCTGTCCGCCCATTTTTAACGAAATAGTGCGAATATTCTCTCTTGCGGGTTGCGAAAGCGTGCCTTCAAACCCTTCGTTTTCTTTGCACAATAAACAAGCGGGGTATTTTTCTGCCGACTTCTTCTCGCTTAAAAGTTTGGCTATCTCCTTATTACTCTTTTCGGGTTTGCTTAGATTAACGGTTATTTCTAGATACTTATCCCCGTCTTTATATTCCCACTTCAAGTTTTTACTTATCGCGGTTTTTTGAACGTAGTTATTCTTTACCGAAAGGTCGTACAAATATTCGCACGCCTTTTCCGCGCCGAATTCGTCCCTTAGTCTATTAAACTCTTCGTTTACCTTGGACGGAAGCGGAGAAAGTAACCCTAAAACGTACGTGCTGTATCTATTTAGAGAAAACTCGTCAGCAAGGTTGTTTTCTAAAGCGTAGTCTTCTATTTCTTTAACCAAAGTGTCTGGAACGGTTAAATTTTCTATCTCGGTTAAATCAAGTTTCTCCCCATACGGAGCGGGCAACTTAAACTCGCGAAGAAGTAAGTTTTTAAAATATATCGCGTCTCTCTCTTTTAAATGTAAAAAGGTTTGCGCGTATTTTATAAGTTTTTCTACTAATATTTTACCGTTTACCATCTCTTTCTCCTATTCTATTTATATACTGATACAATCTACACTCGGTGTTTGAATTGTATAATTTTCTATTTTTGTCCGCCTTTTTATCGAAGTATCTCTCAAAGCCTTTATGCTCTGTTATCACAAACGCGTTCCATCCGTTTAACTTAGAATAAACTTCGCCAAGGTCTTTATAGCACTGTTCGGCTTCTTTTCTATCAAAAATCCTTATCCCGTAAGGCGGATTAGTGACAATTGTTCCGCCCGCACTAGACAAATAAAAATCTTTAACGGGGGCGGTAGTGAATTTTATTTGCTCGCCAACGCCCGCGCGTTTTGCGTGATATTTTGCAAGCTCTATCGCCTTATGGTTAATATCAGAACAGTAAAACTCTAACTTTTTGTTCTTTATCTCTTTGTCTAAGCCTTCTTCTAAAGCCGTTTGATAGGCCTTTTTAGGAAAATTATTCCAGTCTAAAAAAGCAAACTTCCTAAACTTGCCACTAACGTGGTTAAGCGCCATTCTCGCCCCTTCTATTCCCAAAGTCCCCGACCCACAAAAAACGTCCGCAAACGGAGCGCTGTAATCAAAACGGCTTAGGTAAAGAATTGCCGAAGCAAGCGTTTCTTTTATAGGCGCTATCCACACCTTGTCGCGATAACCACGTTTATGTAGCCCCGTGCCACTAGTGTTTAGCGATATCGTTACTTGGTCTTTGAAAATAGAAAAATTTATTTCGTATTCCGCGCCCGTTTCCGCAAGTGAGTTTACGTGAAATTTTTTGCAAAGCCGAACGGCTATCGCCTTTTTTATTATGCTTTGGCAGGACGAAACTGCAAACAAACTACTTTTTACACACTTGCCAACAACCGTTATTTTAGCCGATTTATCCAAAAAATCTTCAAAAGGTATTGCGCTAACCCCATCAAAAAGTTGGTCGAACGTAGTAGCCGAAAAGGTTTTAAGCAATATGTACACCCTATCCGCCGTGCGCAAAAACAGATTACACCTTGCAACCGCAAGCGCGTTTGATGAAAACGTTAACGTTCCGTTAAGCGCGGGTGGTGCGGAATAGCCTAATTTTTTAAGTTCGTTTTTGGTTACACTCTCAACACCCGAAGCGCAAGTAACCGTTATGCAAAATTCTTGGTTAAAATCCATATTGTACCTATATTTTTATTATATAATAACCAAACGCGGTTTGCAAGTGTTTTATCGTTTTGCTATAATATATTCTCGCCCTTTCACCTAATCTAAACGGATATTAAAATCCTTAAAAAGTATTGACTTGTTTGACTTTTACCTTTACAATACTTATTGTGAAAGTTTGTGCTTTTTATTTTGGAGATATGTATGAAAAAAAACAATAACCATAAAAAACCGTGCTACGTTTGTGGAATTATAAAATCGGGTTACTTTTTATTCTCGATTTTACTTGCCGTAACCGTTACTTGTTTGCTAGCGTTAGACGATAAATTTTTATTGCTAAACGAGATTAAAAGAGATTTCTTCTTTTTCCTTTTCTTTGTTATAACAGTCGGGTTGTTCGCGTTGCAGGTTCTTTTATACGCTTTAATAAAAATTAAAAGTCGCTCGTTAACCTTTGCGGACACGGTTGGCGTTTCTCTTGTTTTTTTCGCCGTTATATACTCGGTTTATTTGTTGTTTAGAAACGGCTTTTTTACCCTTTTGAACTTTTCGCCAATTAATTTGTGTTTAATAGGCGGGTGCTTAATTTTAGGGCTAACCTATTCTATCGTTAGAAGTTTTTACTGTTCCTTCGAACCTAAAACTACACTAGATTTTAGTGGTGAAAACAAAAAATTCTTTTTCAAAAAAGTATTTTCGAAATATTGTTTTGTGGGAGCGTTTGCTTCTACACTTTTAACTTCGGCGTTAGCGTTTTTGCTATGCGTGCCGGGATTTATAGATTTTATTTCAAACAAATTAGTTGCTAACGCCTATCTTTCATCTACCCTTATTGTTGCCGTTGCATTTTTGATTTTGTGGGTAGTTTTATCGTTAAGCGCTAAAAAAACGGTGCCGTTCGACTTGTTTTTAGTGTCGTTGCCGATAACGTTTGTAGTTGCGCTTTTAGCGATAATATTTATTAATTTTTCAGTCTATAATGTAGTTTTTTGGGCAATCGCACTCGCTATCTATTTACTGATTGCTTTTATTAGACTTGTAAATTTCCCGAAAACCGAAGTGGCAAAAAAAGAGAGCGCGTGCTATTTTGTAAAAGTGTTTGAAAAATACGACGTCTTCTCTATCCTTGCCCTTGCTTCTATTTCGGTCGCTGTTTTCGGCGTGATATATTCTTGTGACTTTTTGACCATTTTATCCCCTACCACCGCGTTTGGAATATCAAAAATATACTTTTTCCCCCTTTCGTTAATTGCGATTAGCGTTTTGTTTTTGCTCTTGTTTGGCGCATCGCTATCGCTTACGACGTTATTCTTTAAGAAAAAGATTTTACTTGGTGATTTTTTCTTGATATATTTTACAACTACTTGTTTACTTGCGCTAGTCACTATCCCCGTTGTGAACTCAATATATTTTACGTTCGCTTTATCTATTGTTAACGTTCTTAATCTTTCTCTATTAGTTTCAAAAGCAAGGTCTTAAATTTTTGGCGTTTTTCATTTTTTGAAAAGCGCCTTTTTGTTACTTGATTTTACGCAACGTAATTCAATGTATAGTTTAAATGATTGGTATAATATAGTGATTGACTTTTTTATGAAAAAAGTGTAAAATAGTTTCGGGTAATTCTATGAAAGAAAACGAAAAAATTACAAAACGTCCGTATTTTAAAAAACTTGACGTCTTGCTCTATTTTTTATTAGTGGTTTTGATTGCCGGGCTAATGATAGGTTTGCTTAATTCTAAAAAACCCGCTACCGAAGGGTTTAAGGTTACCTACGCAAACGAAACGGCTTTAATTTTTAATTTTTCACAAAACGATTATTCGATAGGCGTTGGTTTTGATATTCACGTATCCAACGAAGGTGACGAGTGGGTCTTTACCGTGTCTTTACAAGAAGGGTTTAACAAAATTAAAGTTAACGTAAAAAATAAAACGGTTAGCGTTATAGACGCCGATTGTTCGTTCAGTAAAGACTGCGTATATTCAGCCCCTATATCGAATGGAAAAGGCGTTATAATTTGCGCTCCACATAATCTAATGGTTCTTCCGATTAGCGAAACGGAAATTCCACCTATGGCAGGTTAAATATGAATAAAAGATTTTCTAAAAAAATTACCATATGCGCCGTGCTCGCAACTATTTCGCTAATTGCTTTTACTATAGAAAACCTTCTTCCGCCACTTTTTATCCCCGGCGCAAGACTAGGAATTAGCAACGCATTTATTCTTATCGCTCTTTTAATGCTTGGCAAAGAATATGCGCTTACCGTTTTTGCGGTAAAAGTTATCTTCGGCAGTATTTTTTCGGGGAACGTTTCTTCTATTTTATACTCGCTCCCGTCGGGATTTATCGCTTTAGTGCTACAAATTTTGTTACTGTCGTTTTGCAATCGTTTTTCGGCCGTTGCGGTTAGCGTTTTGGGTGGAACGGTTAACGTTACGCTACAAAACCTTACTTTTTGTTTAATTTCAGGCTCGATGGAGTATATAATCTACCTTCCTTATCTTGCGTTAACAGGTGCGATTTCGGGAGTTTTGGTAGGTTTTATCGTAACGATTATAGTTAACAAACTCAATAAAATATTAGAATAATTTTACTAAAACTTTGGAGGAAAAATTTTTGAGTATCATTAAAGGCAAAAATTATAGGTACGGCATTCACGTAAAGGATATGAAAGAACTTTGTGCGGACAGTCCTATTGAAAAAATGCCCGCGCCTAAAAAAGTTTACATCAGTATGTTGCAACATATCGGCGCGCCGGCTATTCCTATTGTAAACGTTGGAGATAAAGTAAAAAAACGCCAACTAATCGGTCAAGCAAGCGGTGTGATTTCGGCAAACGTGTTTTCTTCCGTTTGCGGAACGGTCGTTGCTATTGAAGACATCGTTACTTCAAGCGGACTAAAAATGAAACACGTGGTTATCGAAAACGACGGAGGAGACGAAGAAATATTTTTCGATAATATCGCCGATTTCGAGCCCGCTACCATTATCGAACGAATTAGACTTGCAGGTATAGTAGGTTTAGGCGGTGCAGGATTTCCAACGGCAGTTAAACTTTCCCCGTCTACTCAACTTGACACGCTTATAATAAACGGTGCCGAGTGCGAGCCTTACCTTAACTGCGACTATCGACTAATGATTGAAAATACCGACGATATATATAGGGGTGTTAAATACGCTGCAAGAGCTCTTAACATCAAAAAAATTATTATCGGTATAGAAGCAAACAAACCCAAAGCTATCGAAGCGTTTGGTAAATATCCCGACGTTGAAGTGGTGGTTCTTAAAAAACAATACCCTATGGGTAGCGAAAAACATTTGATTTATTGCACTACGGGTAGAAAAGTTCCTTGTGGAAAAATGCCGTTTGACGTTGGATGTTGCGTTCAAAACATAAAAACCGTTATAGCAATCAAACATGCGATAGAAGACAATAAGGCTTTGTCTTCAACCGTTCTTACGGTGAGCGGTAACGGAATTAAAACGCCTAAAAATTTGCGTATTCAAATAGGCACTCCCCTTGAAGATATTATCGAATACTGCGGTGGGCTTCTAGACGATACCGTTAAAATCGTTGCCGGCGGACCTATGATGGGCAAGGTTATGGTAGGCACGAAATCTTATACGAGAAAGACTAACTCCGGCTATCTATTCTTAACGAAAAAGGAAACGTCGTTAAGCAAACCGTCAAACTGTATCAACTGCGCAAGGTGTGCTTTTAACTGTCCTATGAGACTTATGCCGATGTATATTGAAAGCGCGTTTTTATCAGGAGATTACGCACTTGCGGAAAAATACGGCGCTATGAACTGTATCGAATGCGGATCTTGTGCGTATAACTGCCCCGCTAAACGTTCGCTCGTACAAAGCATTAATATGGCTAAAACAAAAATTAAGGAGATGAAAAACAATGGCAGAAAATAAATTATATTTCTATTCTTCTTCTCCGCACGTTAAAAGCAAAACGAGTACCCGTTTTATTATGGGTAACGTTTGCATAGCCCTTCTCCCCACTCTTATTGCAGGCACGATTTTCTTCGGGTGGATGGCGCTTTTGTTTGTTGCTATATCGGTTGCTTCGGCGATTTTAAGCGAACTAGTTTATCTTTTGATTTGCAAAAAAACTTTCAAATATTTTATGGACAACTTTGATTTTACTTCGATAGTAACCGGGCTTTTAGTAGGGCTATCTTTAGGCGTTAACTATCCGTTATATGCCGGCGCGTTTGGTAGCGCGTTCGCTATCATAGTAGTTAAAATGCTATTTGGTGGAACGGGTAAAAATATTGTTAACCCCGCCGTTGCTGGTAGAATTTTCGTGTTTATATCCTTTCAGTCCATAGTAGGCAAATGGATCGTGCCTGGCGGTGAACTTATCACGGGCGCAACCACGCTAACCAATCTTTTCCAAAACGGTTTTTCGGGTAATTTGCTAGACCTTTTCTTAGGCGTAGGATTAGAAGGCTGTATCGGTGAAACTTGCAAGCTTGCGCTTATTCTCGGCGCGATTTATCTTGCTATCCTAAAGATTATCGATATTCGCCTACCACTTATTTACGTTGCGGTTACGGGATTATTCCAAACTTGCTTGATGGGTTTTGATTTCAATTTATTCTTACCGTCTATTTTAAGCGGTGGTTTGATTTTAGGCGCCTTCTTTATGGCAACCGATTACGTTACCACACCTAACACTAAAATAGGAAACTACGTTTACTTCGTTGCTCTCGGTTTAGTAACCGCTGGGCTTAGAGTGGCAACGGGAATGGAAGTGGTGTCTTTTGCAATATTGCTTATGAACCTTTTCGTTCCGTTAATCGATAAGTTTATTCGTCCCCGCCCGTTCGGGTTTAAAAAAACTTCTAAAGGAGGCGGTAAATAATGAAAAAAGTTTTTTCAAGCATTTGGTTTAGATGCATATCCGTTCTTCTTTGCATATCTATAATCGCAGGTGGTGGACTAGCACTACTAAACGATGTGTTATACGTTTCACCCGAAGAAAGAACGGCTCGGTCTATTAAAAAGATTTACGGCACGGTAGTTGAATACGATTCGCTATTAGACGCGGATATCGACGGTGCGGAAGTTATTTACTCGGACGAGATGGGCGAGATTACTAAAGTTTTCCGTATTGGAGAAGAAAGTTCGAATAGTTACGATATGCTCTTTAAAAGCACGGGGAACAACGGCTACAAAGGTGGTACGATTACCCTTTGGGTCAAAGTAGTTTTTGAAGGAACTACCTACAAAATTGACAAAGTTGTTTTGGAAAGTTTTACCAAACAAACGTTGATGAGCAAGTTGGACGGAAGTTTTTATAGCGGTTTCTTAATAGACGTTACCGACGCGTATAAGAACGGTGAATTGTTTAGCGCAACCGATTCTTCTAGCGAAAATTATAACCCGATTTCTGGCGCGACTTTCTCTGCAAATAGCGCTGTTAACGCAGTTAACTTAGTTCTTAAATGTATAAACGATAAAGGATGGGAGAAATAATTATGAAAAATAGTTTGAAAAACGTTGCCGTATCCGGCGTGATTACTTCTAACCCCACTCTAAAATTAGTGCTAGGCACTTGTCCTACCCTTGCGCTCACCACTCTTGCTATGAACGGAATAGGCATGGGTCTTGCCGTTACCTTCGTTTTAATTTTTAGCAACCTTTTGGTTTCGTTGCTTAGAAAGGTTATTCCTAACCAAGTTAGAATACCGGCGTTCGTTTTAATTATAGCAACGTTCGTAACTGCGGTAAGAATACTATTAGATAAGTTCTTGCCAGTTATTTACGAGTCACTCGGGCTTTATCTTCCGCTTATCGTTGTTAACTGTATTATTCTTGCAAGAGCGGAAAGTTTTGCTAGCAAAAATTCACCGTTATGGGCTATGGCGGACGGGCTTTTTATGGGTATTGGTTTTACCTTAGCTCTAACCGCTATGGGCGCTGTTAGAGAACTTTTAGGTAGCGGTGCTATCTTTGGCGTTAAGTTGTGGGATAATTTCTCTATCGCTTTCTTCTCGTCAAGTGCAGGCGCTTTCTTTACCTACGGAGTGTTTATCGCCTTGTTCTCTCTACTAAGCAGTTTTATTGAAAAGAAACAAAAAGACAAACAAATGCAAAAGCTTTTAGACAGCACTTCTACTTCGGAGGTGAAACAATAATATGACACAGTTGATTTTAATTATAGTTTCAGCAGTATTTATTAACAACTTCGTAGTAGCGCAGTTTTTGGGAATTTGCCCCTTTTTAGGCGTTTCTAAAGATACTAAGTCGGCGTTTGGTATGGGTGTAGCGGTTACTTTCGTTATGACGATTACTTGCCTTATCACCTATCCTATATACACTTTTGTTTTAGTCCCGCTACACATAGAATACCTTGAAATAATCGTATTTATATTTATTATCGCTTCAATCGTTCAAATGATTGAAATGGCGCTTAAAAGATTTTCGCCCACACTCTATAACGCAATGGGCATTTATCTTCCGCTTATTACAACCAACTGCGCGGTTTTAGGTGTTGCCGAACTTGTTATCGACCACGCGCAAATGGCTTCTATTTTAGGTATAGCCGAAAGCGCAATGAATATGGGATACGCCGTTTTATACGGTTTGTTTGCGGGCGTTGGTTTCACGCTTGCCATCGTTATTATGAGCGGTTTGCGTGAAAAGGTTAACAAACTGCCCGTTAGCAAACATCTTAAAGGCTTCCCCATCGCTATGATAACCGCTTGCTTTATTGCAATGGCGTTTTACGTATTTACGCTTATATAGGAGTTATTATGTTGAATTTATTAGTTAATTGGACCACAGTTGCAATAGTAGTTACAATTGTTGCGGTTATTGCGATTGTTTTCGCAATATTGATCGTATTAGTTAGCAAACTTTGTTTCGTTAAAGAAGACGAAAAAATAGAAAAAACCCTATCCCATCTTGCAGGTGCTAACTGCGGTGGTTGTGGGTTTAACGGGTGCGCCGACTTTGCAAAGGCGCTAGTTGAAAAACGTGCGGACCTTTCTATGTGCGGACCAAGTTCTGCAGAAGGCAAAAAAGAAATTTCTAAAATTTTGGATATCCCTTTTGAAGAAGAAGTTCCAAGTTTTGCAGTTGTTAAATGTTCTGGTGGGGACGATTGCAAAAACAAATTTATTTACGTAGGAAACGACGGGTGCGTGGCACAACACTTCGTTATGGGTGGAACAAAAAACTGTACTAACGGTTGTTTAGGTGGCGGAACTTGTGAAACCGCTTGCCCCTACCACGCAATATCCGTTAAAAACGGTGTTGCCGTTGCCGATAAAGCCACCTGCGCTTCTTGTGGATTATGCAAAAGAAATTGTCCCAAACAATTAATTGAGTTAATACCTAAAACGGCTAAGGTATACGTCGCCTGCTCTTCTCACTGTAAAGGTAAAGACGTTATGGATAGTTGTAAAAAGGGTTGTATAGGTTGTACTCTTTGCGCAAAAAATTGTCCCGAAAACGCCATTACAATGGTTGATAATTTGCCAGTTATAGACTATTCTAAATGTTCAGGTTGTTTGACTTGCGTGGCAAAATGCCCGAGAAAAACTATTAAAGAATTATAGTATTTAGACGTAAAAATACCGCCGAAAGTTTTGCTTTCGGCGGTTTAGTTTTTAAATTTTAATTTAGTTCTTGAATTTTGATTTGGTTTATGATTTCACCATCTAAACTCTTTAAAATAATTTCCCCGTCCTCAATGGTTAAATAAGAGCGCGGACTTTGGTTTTTAGGAAGGGCAACCGAACCCACACATATATAAACCGCTCCGTCTTTATCTTCTATTTCACCAACGTGAAAATGCCCGTATATCACTAAATCGAATTTTGTCTTCGTGGGCTTATCCTTGTTATATTCGTGACCGTGCGTTAAATACGCCGTTTTATCACCAAAATTTAAGCACACCCCATTTATAAAATCAAAGTCCGAAATCATTTCGTCCACTTGACTATCACAGTTGCCTTTAATCACTATTAATCGGTCTTTTACGGCGTTTAATAGGGCTGAAACTTCCATCGGCGAGTATTCTTTAGGTAGAGCATTTCTCGGCCCGTGGCTATATATGTCGCCAAGTAAAATTAGCTTATCCGCCCTTTCTTTTTCAAAAGCTAACAAAAGTTGCTTGGTATAATGCGCCGAACCGTGTATATCTGATGCTATTAAATATTTCATATCTTTCCTTCTTTAACGTCTAAAATTACCTGATTTGCAAGGGTCAATCCCGCCACCGCGGGAACAAATATCATTGAAGGTGGTGCTTTTTCTCCATCCGCTTTGGTTTGTTCAGTTGTAGTTTCACCTTTTGATTTTTCGGGCGAATATACTACCTTTAACCTTTTAACGCCTGCTTTTTTTAAGCTACTGCGAACTGCTCTCGCAAGCGGACAATATTCCGTTTGATAAACGTCGCAAACGGTTATTTTAGAAGGGTCTATCTTACCGCCCGTTCCCATACAAGATATAATTGGAAGGCTGTTTTCATAACACTTAGTTATTAAAGCAATTTTCGTTTTTACCGTATCGATAGCGTCTATAACGTAGTCGTAGCTAGATAAGTCTAAATTATTTACGTCAGAGTCGGTTAAAAATTTGTCCACAGTAAAAACTTGGGCGTTTGGATTTATTTCTAGAATACGTTTTTTCATAATACAAACCTTTTTTTCGCCCACCGTTTTCGTGTTTGCTATAATTTGTCTATTTATGTTGCTTGCCGAAACGCAATCCCCGTCGAACAAAGTGAGTTTACCCACTCCGCAACGAACAAGCGCTTCAACCGCGTATCCGCCAACACCACCTATTCCAAACACGGCAACGTGCAAATTCTCTATTTGAGATTGCACCGTGTCGCCAAGTAGCATTCGGTTTCTAATAAACGCATCCATTATAATAACCTTATTCCTTGTTCCGCAAGCGAGTTTACGCTTTGCTCATCCCACACCGAAGACTGAACTTCACCTATGTGCGACTTCTTCAAAAAGAACATACATAGCCTAGACTGACCTATACCGCCACCTATCGTTAACGGTAATCTGTTATTTATAACGTCTTGACAATATGGATTGTTAATTTTGTTATATTCTTTTTTATGGTTTAATTGTTTTATTAAACTTTTAGCGTCTACCCTAATGCCCATAGAAGATATTTCAAGGGCAAGCGATAGTTTGTCGTACCAAAGCAATATATCGCCGTTTAACTTCCAGTCGTCGTAGTCGGCGGACCTTCCGTCGTGCGATTGACCGTCGCTTAACGGCCAGCCTATTTGGTAAATGAACACCGCACCGTATTTTTTGGTTATTGCATTTTCGCGTTGTTTGCGATTTTTATCGGGGTATAACCTTTCGAGTTCTTTGGTCGACACGAACGTTATATCCTTTGGCAAATCGGTTTTAAGATAGGGATATTTTTTTGCAACGGCAAGCGATAGTTTATATAAACTTTTATATATTTGCCTTACCGTCTTTTTTAGATATGAATATTTTCTATCGTTTTCAGAAATTATCTTCTCCCAGTCCCACTGATCTACGTAAACCGAGTGCAACGCGTCTAACGTTTCGTCTCTACGAATAGCGTTCATGTCGGTATATAACCCCGAGCCCATTGCAAACCCGTATTTAGCAAGCGCCATCCTTTTCCATTTGGCTAGCGACTGAACTATTTCTACTTCTTTGCCAAGAGTTAACACGTCAAACCGAACGGCACGCTCATACCCGTTTAGATTGTCGTTTAGCCCTGATTCTGGATAAACGAACAAGGGCGCTGATACACGCGTTAGGTTTAGACTTTTTGCGAGTTCTCTCTCAAAAGTATCTTTAATAAATTTTATAGCCACTTCCGTTTCAAGAAGGGATAACGAAGTTGCTTGCTCCATCTTGTTTCTCCTTTGTTTGTTGTGTTTACTTATAGGTATTTGATTACCATTTCAGACAATTGAGCTTTTGCCGTTAAGCCAACCTTTTTTTCTTTCAACTGCCCGTCTTTATACAAATAAAGAGTGGGGATTGAGGATATGCCAAGTTTAATTGCAATCGCTTCGTTTTGGTCTACGTCTACTTTTACAACCTTTACCTTGTCGCCCACTTCTTCTTTGAATTCGTGCAAAATCGGTGCTTGCATTTTGCAAGGATGACACCAAGTTGCCCAAAAATCCACTAAAACGGGTTCGGCGCAATTAAGTTCCTTATCAAATTCTTCTTGTCCTACTACGTCTATTATTTTACTCATTTTCTTTTTCTCCTTTTATAATCTCAGTTATTTTTGCCATAAAACTTTTTTGCTTTTTGAAAAATTTTTCCGTTACCGCTAACACAGTATACCACAAAAATACACTACTTACGCTTAAAATCGCCATCCAAATATCGGAATTTATTAGTAAATAGTTTATCAACACCGATAGCCCTATAAGCAACAACGGCACTAAAAACACCATAAACACGCCAAGCAAACTAGCGCTAGAACTTCTAGTTATTCTAACCGTTTGCCCTTCGGTTGCTCCTATCGTATTGTCTGCAGTCACGTCTATATACGTTGCTGATGCGGGAAACAAACACATTCCACACTTGTCGCACTGTTCGGTTTTGTTTAGCCTAACCGTTGCTTTATTTCCGTTAACCGTTATTACTTTACCGTTTTCTATCATACTAATTAAAATAATTTACGACTTCATTTAGTGAAAGCGTAATTTCTTCACCGTCTATCATTCGTTTAATCTTTGCGACGCCACTATCTATCTCGTTACCACCAAGCACCAAAACGTATTCCGCACCTATTTTGTCGGCGTATTTAAACTGGGCTTTGATGCCACGGTTCATGTGGTCGATTTCGGTTACAACGCCCTTTTGTCTTAAAGCCATGGCGATATTAAACGCAACGTTATAAGCATTTTCGTCGCCAAAAGGCGCTATATATAATTTTATACGGTTATTGTTGGGAATTTGAACGTTTAGGTTGTTTAATAACAACATAAGTCTTTCAATACCCATCGCAAACCCGATACCCGGCGTAGAAGCGCCACCTAATTGTTCTACCAACCCGTCGTATCTACCGCCACCGCAAATAGTGCCTTGCGCACCAACGTTATCCGAAACGAATTCAAATACCGTTTTCGTGTAATAGTCTAAGCCACGAACGATAAACGGATTAATTTTATAAGGAACTTTCGCAACGTCTAATAATCTTTTTAACGTTTCAAAATGTTCTTTACAATCGTCGCAAATATAGTCTAAAATTTGTGGAGCGTTTGCCGTTATTTTTTTGCATTGTTCGTTCTTGCAGTCCAAAATACGTAGCGGATTTTTTTCAAAACGAGTTTCGCAAAGCGGACAAAGATTTTTTATGTTCTCTCTTAAATATTCTTTAAGAGCCTTTTCGTATGCGCCACGACAATTTTTACAGCCTATACTATTGATATAAAGGGTTAAGCCCGTTACCGAAAGTGCCGAAAAAAACGTGTGCGCAAGAACTATTGCTTCCGCGTCGATATCCGCCGTTTTAGAGCCTATAAACTCTATACCGAACTGGTGAAACTCTCTAAGCCTACCCGCTTGCGGACGCTCGTAACGGAAACATTGAGTTATATAAAACAATTTTTGTGGCAAAGCGCTGTTAAACAGCCCGTTTTCATTGAACGCACGTGCAACACCCGCCGTCCCTTCAGGCTTTAACGTTATACTTCTTCCGCCTTTATCTAAGAAGGTATACATCTCTTTATTTACGATATCCGTGCCTTCGCCAACGCCCCTTGAAAACACTTCGGTATGTTCAAAAGTAGGGGTGCGAATTTCGTTTGCGCCAAACAAACCTGCCGTTTTTCGCGCTATATCTTCAACGTATTGCCATTTATAACTTTCTTCGGGCAGAAGGTCTTTAGTGCCCTTTGGTGCGTTTATCATAATTCTTCCTTTTATAAAATGTATTTTTTAAGATCTTTAGTCTTTCTTTCTACGTCTAACTTATCTATTACGTACTGCTTATCAATAACAACTTCTCTCTCTACTCCGTCGCCGGCGGTAAAAGAAACTTCTTCAAGCAAGTTTTCCATTACCGTGTGCAGTCTTCTTGCCCCGATATCTTCGCTCGTTGCGTTCATATCTTCGGCAATCTTAGCAATCTCTTCTATAGCGCAGTCGGTAAACTTTAACCTTACGCCGTCCACGCTTAAAAGTTTATCGTATTGCAAAGTAATTGCGTTCTCGGGCGTGGTTAGTATCTCTACGAAATCTTTTTTAGTTAAACTTCTTAGTTCTACTAAGATAGGAAATCTGCCTTGAAGTTCTGGAATTAAGTCGCTTACCTTACTAACGTGGAAAGCGCCTGCCGCGATAAATAAAATATAGTCGGTTTTTATCGAGCCGTATTTCGTCATCACCGTGCAACCTTCAACAATAGGTAAAATGTCACGTTGAACGCCTTCTCTCGAAACGTCTTGTCCGCCACCTTTTGATGCTTTTGCACCGATTTTATCTATTTCATCAATAAATATTATACCTTCTTGCTCTGCTCTTCTTACCGCTTCTTCATTAACGGAGTCTTTATCTATTAGTTTATCGGCTTCTTCGTCAAGCATCATTTTGCGCGCTTCTTTTACCGTTAATTTACGTTTTTTACGCTTCTTGGGTAGGAAATCACCAAATATGTTACCTATACTTATTTCGCCTGCGCCTGGCATTATCTCCATGGGTTTTGGCGCGTCGATAACTTCTATCTCTATCATTTCGTTATCGTAATAACCCTTTTTATATCCTTCTAAAACGTTCTTTTCAAAAATTTCAACGGGGGTTTCTCCTCTATCTAGTTTTCTTGCTTCACACACGAATTTTACTAGTTTTTCATCTACTATAGAAGAAGCCTTTTCCATAACTTTCTTAAAACGTTCTTCTTTTACTATCCTTACAGAACATTCAACCAAATCACGTATCATAGACTCAACGTCTCTACCAACGTAACCAACTTCGGTATATTTGGTTGCTTCTACCTTAACGAAAGGCGCGCCGACTAATTTAGCAAGTCTTCTTGCTATCTCCGTTTTACCAACGCCCGTAGGCCCTTTCATTATTATGTTCTTGGGGGTTATCTCTTCTCGCTCTTCTTCGGTTAATAAACTGCGTCTATACCTATTGCGAAGGGCTATTGCAACCGCCTTTTTTGCGTTTTCTTGACCGATTATATATTTGTCGAGTTTTTCTACTATTTGCTTAGGACTTAAATTCATTGTATTCTCCCCTTATTTTAACACTTCCACCGTGATGTGATCGTTGGTGAACACACATATTTGACTTGCTATTTCTAGCGATTTTTTTGCTATAACGTCTGCCGAATAATCTGTTTCTTGCGTAAGCGCGCGAGCAGCGGCAAGCGCGTAGTTTCCACCGCTTCCTATTGCGCACACTCCGTCTTCCGGCTCTATTACTTCGCCAGTTCCCGATACTATCAATAACGTATCTTTATCGGCGGTTATCATCATCGCTTCAAGTTTACGTGCACTATCGCTTCTCCAAAGTTCAGCAAGTTCTACGGCGCTACGCATTAGATTGCCCGAAAACTTGTTTAACATTTCTTCAAAACGTTCGGATAGCGAAAATGCGTCCGCAACCGAGCCTGCAAACCCGAATATAACGCTACCGTTATATATTCTTCTTACCTTTACGGCGTTGTTTTTGAATATTACCGATTGTGACATGGTAACTTGTCCGTCACCGGCAATTGCCGTTACGCCGTTACGTTTTACGGCACATATAGTCGTTCCCCTAAAATTTTCCATTATTATATCTCCTTTGAAAAGATTGTCATATTAATTAGCGCTGTCTCTGCTATTACGCGTTTCCTTTCCTTTTTATCTTTAATTATCCTATTCGGCGCGGGAAGTATCCCGAAATTAGCGTTCATAGGTTGAAAATCTTGATTTTTCGTCGTTACGTATCTACTAAGCGAGCCCATTACCGTTTCGGGCGGAAATTTAACGGGCGGTAAATTTTTTACTCTGCGATATAAGTGCACTCCAACCGCTAAACCACTGCAAGCACTTTCAACGTAACCTTCTACACCCGTTATTTGCCCCGCAAAATATACGTTCCCGTTGCTTTTCAACGAGTAATCTTCGTTTAAGTTTTCAGGCGAGTTGATAAACGAGTTGCGGTGCATTACCCCGTAACGCAAATATTCAGCGTTTTTTAGAGCTGGTATTATAGAGAACACCCGTTTTTGTTCGCCCCAAGTTAAGTTGGTTTGAAAACCAACTAAGTTATACATACTTCCCGATAAGTCTTCCTTACGCAGTTGCAAACACGCGTACGGCCATCTACCCGTTTTAGGATCGTCTAACCCGACGGGCTTTAACGGACCGAAACGCAAAGTATCTTCCCCGCGTGAAGCCATTATTTCAACGGGCATACACCCTTCGAATACCGCCGTGTTTTCAAACTCGTGTAGCGTAGCTTTTTTTGCCGAAACCAACTCTTTAACGAGCAGTTGATATTCTTCTTTATTCATAGGGCAGTTGATATGGTCGCCGTTGCCTTTCCCGTATCTATCGCCGAAAAAAGCGTGGTCCATATCTATGCTTTCTTTGGTGACTATCGGTGCAGAAGCATCGAAAAAGGACATCTGCCCACCGACTAACCCCTTTATTTCGTCGCTTAATTTTTCGCTAGTAAGCGGACCCGTTGCGATAACAGTTATCTCGTTTTCGTTGATTTTAGTTACTTCGCCCGTTTGAATTTCTATTAACGGATTTTCTTTTACCATATCCGTTAAATATTTTGAAAACAACGTTCTATTAACCGCAAGCGCACCGCCCGCGCCCACTCTCGTTTTGTCCGCAACCGAAACAAACTGCGAACCTAATATGCGCATTTCTTCTTTTAGTAGTCCACAGGCGTTACCGTAAACGTCGTCCGATTTAAGCGAGTTAGAACACACTAGTTCGGCAAAATTATCGTCCGTGTGTGCGGGAGTTTTTTTATGCGGTTTCATTTCGCATAGCGTAACGGGAATTTGGTGGTTTGCTAAATACAAAGCACACTCAACACCCGCCAGCCCTGCGCCTATTATTTTAATTTTTTCCATCGTTAGTAATACATTTCTTGTTAGAACAAGTTTTCTTGCCGTTAATCATTACAATATAGCCGTTACATTTGTCACACTTCTCGCCCGTCGGCTCATCCCAACTCATAAACTTGCACTTGGGATAGTTTGAACAACCATAAAACACTTTGCCCCCGCGGGACAACATTTTCTTTGTGGGGCTTCCACAATCGGGACAAACGCCTAACGTTTGAGCAAGAGAAACGTTGTTTTTGCATTTTGGATAGTTCGAACATGCTAAAAATTTGCCGAATTTTCCTTCCCTCTCAACCATTATTCCACCGCATTTAGAACATATTCTATCAGTGGGAATTGCCACTTTTTCGTTAACGGGTTTTATGTTTTGACAAGCAGGATAATTCGAACAAGCGTAATAATTGCCGAATTTACCGCTATTGATTATCATTTTAGAACCACATTTCTCGCAAAGTTTATCGGTTAGTTTAGAGTTTGCTAGTTGTTTTTCAAACGGCTCGTAAAACTCTTTCAACAATTCGTGCCAGTCCTTTCCGTTTAGACCTATATCATCTAACTCGTTTTCCATTTTTGCCGTAAAACTTATTTGCATTACGTTAGGAAAATATTTTACCAAAAAGTCTATAAGCGTATAACTTATAGGCGTTGGGACTAAATATTTTTTGTCTTTTTTAACGTATTCCCTATTCTTGTCGCAAAGCTTCGCCATAATCGTTGCGTAAGTCGAAGGTCTGCCTATGCCCTTGTCTTCCATCGTTTTGATTAGCGTTGCTTCGGTGTATCTTACAGGCGGTTTGGTGAACTTTTTCTCTTTTGTCAGTTCGTGAAAGTGTAATCTTTCGCCCACGGTAAGCGGTGGTAAAAGTGCGTTTCCACTTTCTTCATCTTCTTCTTTTCTAGTATCGTCGTAAACGGCGGTGTAGCCTTTAAACAAAAGAGTTTTGCCACTCGTTTTTAAGGTGTATTCGCCCGAGTTTACTTCTACTTGAACGCTATCGTATTGCGCTTCACTCATTTGAGAAGCAATAAAGCGTTCGTATATTAATTTATAGAGTTTATACTGGTTTGCGTCTAGTATACCCTTAACGCTCTCTGGAGTTTTGTTTATATCAATAGGTCTTATCGCTTCGTGCGCGTCTTGAGCGTTGTTTTTAGATTTATAAACGTTTGGTTTAGCAGGTAAATATTTTTCGCCATAGTTGTTTCTAATAAAATTCAACGCGTCTATTTGCGCTTCTTTTGAAACTCTAACCGAGTCCGTTCTCATATAAGTTATAAGCGCAACGTGGCCGTTTGGCGTTTCAACACCTTCGTATAAACGTTGTGCGATTTGCATAACTTGAGGAGCGGTGACGTTTAACTTAATTGACCCGTCTTGTTGCAACGTACTCGTTATAAAAGGCGCGGGTGCGTGTGATTTTACTACGCTTGATTTTGCGCTACCTACCGTAAAACCGTTATTTTTTAAAGCCGTTTCTACTGCGATTGCTTCTTCTTGATTGCTAGGCTTATACTTTTTGCCGTTCTTTTCTACTAATAAAACCTTAAATGCGTTTTGTCCGTCCGGTGAAACGGTTGCCTTTAAGTTCCAGTATTCTTGTGGTACGAAAGCGGTTATTTCCCTTTCTCTATCAACCACCATTTTAAGCGCTACCGACTGAACTCGACCAGCCGACAAACTTTCGTTTAACCTTGCACTTGCAACAGGGCTTATACTATAACCCACTATTCTATCAAGAACACGACGGGCTTGTTGCGCGTTTATCAAATTAACGTCTAGCCCACGCGGATTAGCAAGAGCGTTTTTTACCGCCTTTTCCGAAATTTCATTGAACTCTATACGATTGATTTTGTCTTCACTAAGTCCTAAAACTTCGGCAAGGTGCCACGATATTGCTTCCCCTTCTCTATCAGGGTCGGTTGCGAGATAGACCTTGTCTGCTTTATTAGCAAGGTCCGTTAAACGCTTTATGTCGTTTTTCTTTTCAGGGGATACGACGTAGTACGGTTCGAAATTTTTGGCTATATTAACGCCCATATAGTTTACGGGTAAATCTCTAATATGCCCTTTCGAAGCATCTACCTTGTAGTCGCCTTTCAAAAATTTTTCAATTGTTTTAGCTTTGTGTGGAGATTCCACGATTATTAATTGCATTTATTCCTCCAAGTTGACGGTTACTCCATATACGTTAACGCCCGTTTTTACTATTAATCCTTTAATTTCCATTATGGATAAAACGGGGGTTATATCTACTACTTTTTTGCAAAGTTTTTGCGCTATTTTTTCTACGTGAGTTTCACTCTCCGCTAAAACGGCTAAAATCGCACGTTCTTCTTCGCTTAACGAAAGGACGGGTGAACTTTCTTCTATCCCGTAAAACTCTAAAATATCTTTATGACTTTCGGTTAATATTGCACCACGTTTTATCAAGTCGTTACAACCTACGCCTGAAAGAACGCCCGGATTAAATGGAACGGCGAACAAGTCCTTGCCGTATTCCATACAATATTCCGCAGTATAAATCGCTCCGCTTTTCTTGCCCGCGATAACTACTAACGTTCCACGGGACAGCCCCGCTATTATTCTATTTCTTATTGGAAAGAAATACGGCTTTGATATAACTTCGGGCGTATGTTCGGTTAAAACCAAACCCGATTTCTTTATTATTTCATCAACTAAATTTTTATGAACTGCGGGATAAACGTTATCAAAACCACCCGCAATTACGCTAACGGGCGCTTTATTAGTTTCTAGTACTCCGTCTATAACCGCCTTATCAATACCTTCAGCTATACCCGTTACTATTGTAAAACCATTTTTAGATAAGTTCTTTGCTATTTGGCCTGCAAGTCCTATTGAAAACGGTAAACTTTTTCGACTACCAACTATAGAAAATAGTTTGCCTTTAAGAAGACTTAAATTACCCTTGGCGTATAATACCAACGGTGGTATTTCTAACCCCGCTAGATCTTTGGGGTATTCTTCACTCTCTAAGGTAACGGCGGTTATTCCCCTGCTTTTAAGCCCGTCCATAACGAACTTAAAATAAACGGGCGTTGCCGAACACGTTAAAATAGAATACCTTTCCGCGCCAAGTTCTAAAATTAGTTTGTCCCTATTCTCTTTTAACGCTTCGCTTATACTTTTTGCGCCTTTTATAATTTTTAATACTTGAAGTTTATGTTTGTACTCTAAACGATTAAAACTATCTAACCAAATCAAACACAACTCTGCGTTGTTATATACTTTCAACATTTTAACCGTGCCTATAACTTATCGCCTCTAAAACGTGTTTTATTTCTATATTATCGTAAAGCTCCATATCGGCAATAGTTCGCGCAACTTTTATCACTCTACTTCTCGCTCTAGGTGAAAGTTTAAGCGTTTCGTACGCTTTTTTTAAAACCTCTTCGCATTCTTTTTTTAGCTTGCAATATTTTTTAATATGCTTTTCGCCCATATCGGCGTTTACTAAAATCCCGTCTTTTTCAAAACGTTTCTTTTGGATTTCACGCGTCCTATTAACTCTAGCGCGTACTTCCTTTGAAGTTTCACCCACGCCTTCGTCCGTAAGTTCGCTATACTTAACGCTATCTACCGCAACTTGAAGATCTATTCTATCTAATAACGGACCAGAAAGTTTAGCTTTGTATTTTGCAATTTGTTGGGGCGTGCACGTACACTCTTTATCCGCCGAGCCGTAATTCCCGCACGGGCAAGGGTTCATACTACCGCATAGCATAAAGTTTGCGGGATATTTTACCGACCCCGTTGCTCTTGCAACTGAAATCTCCCCGTCTTCAAGCGGTTGACGCAACGCTTCTAAGGTTGAACGATTATACTCGGGCATTTCGTCTAAAAACAGCACGCCGTTGTGCGCCAAACTTATTTCACCCGGTTTTATTTTATTGCCACCACCCGTCATAGAAACGGTAGTGGACGTATGGTGCGGACTTCTAAACGGACGAGTGTATACTATACCGTCTTTCTCGTCTAACAAGCCTGCAACCGAGTGAATTTTAGTGGTTTCTAACGCTTCTTCAAAAGTCATATCTGGCATTATCGTGGGAATACATTTGGCAAGCATGGTCTTTCCCGTACCCGGCGCACCGACAAACAACACGTTGTGCCCGCCTGAGACAGCAACTTCTAGCGCGCGTTTGGCAACTTGTTGACCCTTGACTAAAGATAAATCGCTATCGTATTTTACGTCGTCTCTTGCTAAATCAAAGTCCTTTTTTATTGCCTTATCAAGCAGTTTTAGACCTGATAAATGGTCTACCACTTCTTTTAACGATTTTGCGGGATAAACTTCTATCCCGTTTATATAAGATGCTTCTAACCGATTGTCGAACGGAATAATAAATTTTTTATTGCCGTTAGAAATTGCCGAAATGATTAGCGGAAGCGCTCCGTTTATTTTCCTTAAGCCACCGTCTAACGATAGTTCGCCAAAAAAAACGTATTCGTCTGTTTCACAATTTAGTTGAGCGCTAGCTTTTAATATACCGACGGCAAGCGGAAGGTCTAACCCAGAGCCTTCCTTCTTAACGTCAGCCGGCGCGAGATTTACCGTAATTTTGCGAGTGGGAACTGAAAAGCCACTGTTCTTAATTGCCGAACGAACGCGTTCTTTACTTTCTTTTACCGCTGTGTCGCCAAGTCCAACGATATCTAGGGCGGGAAGCCCGTTCGAAACGTCTACTTCAACGTTTACCGGTACACCGTTGATTCCTATTAAAACATAACCAAGCACTTTTGCTATCATTTATTTTTCCCCAAAAAAATCGTTTTTCTAAACATTATATATAGTATGATATTCTATTATATAATATTTGAACCGTTTTGTAAACGGATTAACAAAAAAAAAGAACTTATCTTTCGACAAGTTCCATTTTCTTTTTCCGTTAAATTACTATTTAATTTCTTTAACCTTTGCAGCTTTACCCGTTCTTTCTCTCAAATAATAAAGTTTAGCACGGCGAACCTTACCTCTTCTTACTACTTGAATATCTGCAACCTTGGGTGAGTGGATCGGGAAAGTTTTTTCAACACCAACGCCGAAAGACATTCTTCTTACCTTAAAGGTTTCGCTTATACCGCCGTTCTTTCTAGCGATAACTATGCCTTCGAACGCTTGTAATCTTTCTCTGTCCCCTTCTATAACCTTTACCATTACTCTTACCGTATCACCTACGTTAAATGCGGGAACTTCTTTTTTCAAACTTTCTTGATTGATTGCGTCTATAATCTTACTCATGTGCTTTTACCTCCTATTTACTAAGTGTTCATTGCCAAAAAATGCAAGCGGAACACCCGAAGCCATATTATAATACCATTTTTTTTTAAGTTTGGCAAGCGTTTTTACATACAAAACGCATCAATTATATGATTTATTTTGCCATTCTCTATTTCTACCACGTCGAATCGCGCCGGCGTGTTTAACAACTTATTCCTTTGTAAATACTCCGTTGCTACTAAATAATACTTTTCCCTTTTTCTCTTGTCTACCGCTTCACTCGGCGCGCCGTAATCGTCGTTAATTCGCGTTTTTACTTCTACGAAAACGGTGTATTCTTTATCTTTTGCAATAACGTCTATCTCGCCTAAATGCGTTTTGTAGTTGCTTTCGAGTATCTTATATCCCTTATCTCGCAAGAATTCTACTGCTCGCCGTTCGCCTTGTCTACCCAAAAATTTTTTATAAAAGTTTTTCTGTGCAATTTGCAAGGTCCATTCTCCTTAATACTTTCTATGTGCGCCTTCGTGCCGTAACCCTTATGCTTTTCTAACCCGTATCCAGTATAGATTTTTGACTGCTCCACCATCATGTTGTCCCTAAAAACTTTGGCTAAAATTGAAGCGCAACTTATAGAATAACTTTTTTGGTCGCCTTTAATAACGTATTCGGCGGGTATTTCAAGTCCCGTATCCACCCCGTCGACAAGCGTTACGTCGGGTGTGACCGAAAGACCTTTAACCGCCATTACCATACATTTTTTTACGGCGTTTAGTATATTTATCCTATCAATTTCTTCTTGATCTACTTGTGCAATAAAATAACTCACCGCACTGCTCTTTATCTTCTCGGCAAGTTGCTCCCTTTTCTTCTCGGATAGTTTTTTACTATCGGTAACGCCGTCTATCACTTCACCTTTTGGCATAATAACGGCGCAACACACTACGGGGCCTGCTAGTGGACCTCTACCCACTTCGTCTACCCCGGCAACAACCATTCCTTTTTCATAATATTTTCTTTCGTATTCTAAATTATCCATATCAGTCGAGTACTATTTTCCCAAGCCTTCCCTTTCTAAAATCGTCTATCACGGCAACGGCACAGCGGTCATAATCGTATTCCCCGCCTTTCATTAAAAAACCACGACGAACACATATCGCGTTAAACAGTTCTAACGGGCCCACAGAACAGTCTTCTATCCCGTATTTTGCGGTTATAAGTTGTGGATAAGTTTCTTTAATCTCTTTCAAAAACTCGAACGCCAAATCGACGAAATCTATATTAGCGTCGTTCATACTGCCGATATACGCAAGGTGTTTTGCAAGCGTTTGGTTCTCAAAAGCGGGTGGCATTGTCCCTGGCGTATCTAACAATTCTAGTTCACGAAGACGAACCCATTGTTTGCCCTTGGTTACCCCTGCTTTATCGCCCGTTACCGCCTTCTTGCCACCGCAAAGCGCGTTAATTATGGTCGATTTACCAGTGTTGGGAATACCTGCAACCATTATTCTTATCGGCTTAAATACTCCCTTTAGTTTATTACGTTCCAACTTGTCTTTAAGCAAAGAGAATAATTTCTCGTAAAGGGTATCTACCGCGCGTTTGTCCATAGCGGTGATTGCTAAAACCGCCTTGCCTTCCGCACGGAATTCTTCGATAACTTTTTTTAGTTTTATTTGGTCGGCTAAATCGCTTTTGTTTAGCACGTATAAAACCTTTTTGTTTTCAAAAAGTTTATTAAGTTTATTGTTTAGCGAAGCCTTTGGCGCACGAGCGTCTAAAACGATTAACACCCCGTCAACCGCTTTTAAATTTTCTTCCATCATACGCATGGCTTTGGTCATGTGACCGGGAAACCATTGTAAATGTTGCATTATTTTTTCTCCAATAAATCGGGGCGAGATTGCTTGGTTTTTTCAAGCGAATTCTCTTTTCGCCATTTTGCAATTTCGGCGTGATTACCGCTTAGTAAAACGCTTGGAACTTTTAGTCCCATAAACTCTTGCGGACGGGTATATTGCGCGTATTCAAGCAAGCCTTCCGAAAAACTTTCACTTTCCAAAGACTCGGTCGAAATAACCCCGTCAACGTAACGGCAAACGGCGTCAACCACCGCCATAGCGGGTATTTCTCCACCCGTTAAAACATAGTCGCCGATAGACAATTCTTGGTCGATAAAAAGGTCTATAACCCGTTGGTCAACCCCTTCGTAGTGCCCGCAAAGAAGCAATAAACGCTTTTCCTTTGCGTATTCTAAAACGGTGGTTTGGTTAAACACTTTGCCACGTGGCGACATAAATATTCTTACCGCTTCGTGATCGGGATCAACCGATAAAATTGCGTCCTTAATAGGCTGAGCGGTCATAACCATTCCCGCGCCACCACCAAAAGGAGTATCGTCACACTTTTTATGTTTGTCTTGCGAATAGTCCCTAATGTCGTGCACGTAAATTTCTATTTTTTTGTCTTCTACCGCCCTACCTATTATGCTTGTTTGTAAAGGCGTAAACATTTCGGGAAATAGCGTTAGTACGTCAATCCTCATAACAACTCACTTCCTTTAAGCGCTTATCTTTAACGGTTATAGTCTTATTTTCAATATCTACCGAAACCAACAAATCTTTCAAAAATGGAAAACGCAAAATCTTACCGCTAAAACATTTAACGGTAAACACGTCTCTCACGGCGGGGGTAACTTCTATGACTTCGCCTATCTGTTCATCGTCGTCGGTCACCACTCTACAACCTATGATATCCACTATAAAGTAATTGTCCTTTTTAAGTTCTACGGCGTTTTGTCTATCCACTAGCAAAAATTTGCCACGATATAACTCGGCTTGGTTACGGTCTACTATTCCGCTTACGGCAAGAATAACGCTGTCCACACCTATCTTTGCGGATAAAATTTTCCTTTCTTCACCGTCGATAAACACCGTTTTAAGTTTTTTAAAACGTGAATAGTCGTCGGTTAACGGTTGGACTTTAACTTCGCCTTTTATTCCTTGCGGTTTAACGATAACGCCTACTTTTAGAAATTGTTCCATATTCGGTTTGATAAGAAAAGGGGGAAAATTATTCCTTTTCCCCGCGTTCTTTAATCTCTACGTTATATTTTTTGTTTTCTTTTTGACCGCCTGCGCGAACGAGCGTGCGAAGAGCCTTTGCAATCTTGCCTTGACGGCCGATTACCTTACCCATATCGCTGTCCGCTAAAGTTATAGTAACGGAAACTTCTTTCCCGTTATCCACAACGTCGTATTCGATTTCGTTCGGTTTTCCGGCAAATTGTTCAACGACGTATTTAATGAGTTCTATCATTTTTAACTCCTTAAATTAGTCTTCTTTTTTGCTACCTTTGGTTCTTGAAGGCGACAATTTAGTGGGCTTTGGTAAAATTTCTTTTGCCACTAAAATGTTTCTTACCGTTTCGGTGGGTTGAACGCCTTTTGCAAGCCAATCTTTTGCCTTTGCTTCGTCGATAACGATTTCAGCCGGTTGAGTAATAGGATTATAATATCCAACTTTGTCGATATATGCTCCGTCTCTTGCGTTTCTGCTGTCCGTAATTACGATACGGTAGAAAGGTGATTTTTTGTCGCCCATTCTGGTTAATCTCATTTTTACTGCCATTTTTTTGTTCTCCTAAAAAATTTTTTTATTAAAATCTAAACATTTTATTGTTTTTCATTTGTTTCATCATTTGTTTGGTTTGTTCAAACTGTTTAAGCACCTTATTTACGTCTTGTACTTGAAGCCCACAACCCTTTGCAATCCGTATTTTGCGCGACGAGTTGATTATCGACGGATTTTCTCTCTCCTTCTTGGTCATCGACTGTATTACCGCTTTTATCGACACCATCTTCTTCTCGTCTATATCGCCGTCGTTTATCTTAAACTTCCCAAACGAGCCCGGCATCATAGCCAACACGTCTTTTATTCCACCCATCTTGCTCATGGTCTCAAACTGTTCTAAAAAGTCTTCTAACGTAAACGAATTCTCTTTGAACTTTTTTTCCATTTTGCGTGCTTGTTCTTCGGTCACCGCTTCTTGCGCCTTTTCTATAAGCGTTAAAACGTCGCCCATACCGAGAATTCGGTTTGCCATTCTATCGGGATAGAAAGGCTCTAAATCCCCAAGCTTTTCGCCAACGGAACAGAATTTTATCGGTTTGCCCGTAACCGCTTTCATCGAAAGGGTTGCACCGCCCCTTGTATCACCGTCTAATTTGGTTAATACTAAGCCCGTTACTTCAAGCCTTGAATTAAAGGTAGAAGCCACTTCTACGGCAACTTGACCCGTCATCGCATCGACTACCAAAAGTATTTCGGTAGGGTTTACTTCACGCTTAATGTCTTCTAACTCTTTCATCAACTGCTCGTCGATTTGCAATCTTCCGGCAGTGTCTATAATCACGACGTCGTGCCCGTACGATTTCGCGTGGGCAACGCCTTCTTTAGCTATTTTAACGGGATTGCCTTGCCCCTTTTCAAAAACCGTGCAACCAGCTTTCTCTCCCACAACTTTAAGTTGATTGATTGCTGCGGGTCTATATACGTCACAAGCGACTAAAAGAGGGTTTTTACCCTGTTTTTTTAGCATTAGCCCAAGTTTACCGACCAACGTTGTCTTACCTGCGCCTTGCAAACCGCTCATCAATATCACGCCCGGGGTTTGCCCCGAAAAATTTAACTTGCTAACCGATGAACCCATTAGTTCTATCAATTGCTCGTTAACTATTTTTATAACTTGTTGCGTAGGACTTAAACTTTTGAGTATCTCTTGTCCTACCGCCTTTTCACTTACCCTT
>CAJGCK010000002.1 GCA_904501795.1 uncultured Clostridia bacterium | reverse complement strand
GATATTGATAAAAGAAACAAAAAAAATATAATCCCTATAGTTTTTGCAGTCGACGATAATTATGCGCCATATTTAGCAGTAACCTTAAAATCAATAATAGAAAATTCAAGTGAAAATAATTTTTACAAAATATTCGTTTTGTACGTTAATTTAAATAACGTAAACAAGATAAAAATTAAGAGTTTAGAGAAAGAAAATTTTGAAATAAACTTTTTAAACACTGAAAAAGAAATTTTAACAATTAATACCAAACTGTGTTTAAGGGATTATTACACGAACGCAACGTATTTAAGATTTTTTATACCGTCGATTTTTACTCAGTACGACAAAGTTTTATATTTAGATAGCGACCTTGTCGTGCTAGACGACGTTGCAAATTTATACAATATGGATTTGCAAGAAAATCTTATAGGCGCAGTGCAAGAAGAAGTTATGGCAAAAATGAAAGTTTTTGGCGACTATGTTGAAGAAGGATTAGGAATCCCGTGCGAAAAGTATTTTAACGCAGGGGTTATGGTGCTCAATGTTAAAGAACTTAGAAAGTTTAACGTTTTAGAAAGGTTTTTAAGCCTACTTAAAAAATTTAGATTTGAAGTAACGCAAGACCAAGACTACTTAAACGTTTTGTGCCAAGGTAGAGTTAAGTATCTTGATTTAGGCTTTAATAAAGCACCGTTTGTTGATGAGGTTTTTAACGATGAAGAATTAAAGATAATTCATTATAAACTATCTTTTAAGCCGTGGCTTTACGACAACGTTTTATACTCGAAATATTTTTGGGAATACGCAGAGCAAACGCCCTATCTAGACGAGATATTAAAAGTAAAGGGTGGCTTTACTAAAGAGATGAAACAAAAAGATGAATTAGATTTTAAGAAGTTGCAACAAATGGCAATAGAATATACGAATAGTTTAACGAATTATAAAAGGGCTATATCAAAAAATGTTGTCTAACGATAGATTAGAAGTATTAAAAAAAATAAAGGACTACGAAAAAGAAGGCAAGTGGGACTTAGACGTTGAAAACGACCCCGAAACCATACCGTTACTTCCAAACAAAGTTGATTATTTGAACAAAAAATTATCTAGTAAGTTTTGGACGAAAATTGCAAATAGAGTGGCGGTTTTCTATTATGAAAGATTAATAAAAAAAGGATATTTCGTTATCAAAGAAATTCGTGGCATAGAAAACTTTACGATGGTAAAAGGTGGCGCAATTTTAACTTGTAATCACTTTAACGCCTTTGATAACTATGCGGTTTACCGTGCGATAAAAAATCATATGCCGAAGAGTAAAAGACTTTATAAAGTTATAAGAGAAGGGAATTTTACTAATTTTAAGGGGCTTTATGGTTTTATGTTTAAGCATTGTAACACTTTGCCATTGAGTTCAAATTACCAAACTATGAAAAATTTGTTAAACGCAGTTTCCGTTCTTTTGTCTCGTGGCGAGAAAATTTTGATATATCCAGAGCAAGCGATGTGGTGGAATTATAAAAAGCCACGTCCGTTAAAAAAAGGCGCGTTTACTTTTGCGGTTAAAAATAACGTGCCTATTATACCCGTATTTATAACTATGGAAGACGGGGAGAAACTAATGCCCGACGGCTCGTTAGTGCAAGAATATACGATAAACTTTTTACCGCCTATATATAAAGACTATAAACTAAACGATGCCGAAAACGTAAAAAAATTAATGGACGAAAACTTTTTTTCTTGGAAAGAGTGTTACGAAAAGTTTTATTCAATCCCACTTGAATATTAAGGTGAAAATATGTTGTATTTAGTAACGATACTTTTGTGCATGGCAACAATTGTGATGGCAAACACGCTTTTTCTTGCTCCGATTTTTAATTTTGATTTTATATACGTACTTCTAGCTGTTGTAATAAGTACGATTTCGGTTATAATAATCGACGGTATTTTTTCCACGATTGTTAGAAGATGTTTCCCTAAAAAATGGTTTAATCACGACAAAAAATTTTTTAGCGCTAGTAAAAACGAAAGTAATTTTTACGAAAAAATAGGAATAAAAAAATGGAAAGAGAAGATTTTAGAGCTTGGCGTTTTTACTTCTTTTCGAAAAAATTCAATAAAAGAACCTAGAAATAACGCCTACGTAGAAAGGTATATTCTAGAAGCCAACTATGGAATAGTTTGCCATTTGTTTTGTATGATTTTTGGTTTTTTAATAGTGCTAATTTATCCTATTGAATATTCATTTTGTTTTGGCGTTCCGGTTGCAACGGTTAACCTTGTATTAAACCTTCTTCCAATTATGGTTTTAAGATACAACCTAAGGAAGCTGCACGTTTTGCATCGATATAACGCAAGATTAAACGAAAAAACACAAACGTAAATTTATTCAAAATTATTTAGAAAAAAAATTATTTATCGCTCTTGCTATAAGTAATTTTTTTCTTTACAAAAAGATTGAACAAGTATATAATATAATCTAAAAGAAGTAAATCTTTTACCTTACGGTAAAATCTTTGCAAAACTATCGTTTTGCCGTAAAAACTGTCGTTTTTACACTTCAAGTTTGAAACACGGCGAAGTTATCGCTCCTTGTAAACAAAGCGCTAACTTCTTGTATTATTATCTATAAGAAGGGGGTAGGTAATGAAATTTATTCATTGTGCTGATTTACATCTCGATTCAAGCATAAACGCGCTTTCAAGCGAAAAGGCAAAACTTCGTAAAGAAGAACTTTTAAGAACGTTTGAAAGAATGGTTGACTACGCTTTAGAAAATTCTGTTACCGCAATAATTATCGCCGGGGACATGTTTGACGTTAAAAAGGTTTCTGCGAAGACAAAGGGTAGAATTATACATAAAATCGAAATGGCTCAATCGCTTGATTTTTTATACCTATCAGGCAACCATGATGAAGATAATTTTATCTCCGATTTAGAATACGTACCACAGAACTTAAAGATTTTTTCTTCCGAGTGGAAAGAGTTTCGTTACGGCACGGTTAACGTATCCGGAGTTGTAATTAATGAACAAAACTCTAAGTTAATCTACGATAAACTCGACTTATTAGAAAACGATATAAATATCGTCGTTATGCACGGTCAAGTTGCAGGGTACGTTTCATCTGATGGTGCTGAAATAATCAGTATCCCTCTATTAAAAAACAAGCATATAGATTATCTTGCGCTTGGCCATTATCACTCGTTTGAGGTAAAAAGAATTGATGAACGCGGTGTGTTTTGTTATTCAGGCTGTTTAGAAGGGCGTGGATTTGATGAAACGGGGGATAAAGGTTTTGTATTAATAGACGTTAACGAAAGGATAGAATACACCTTCGTTCCGTTTGCAAAGCGCACGCTTAAAGAAATAGAGTTTAACGTTTCAAATTATAATTCGTGGTACGACGCAACCGACGCTATTATAAAATACGTTGGCGAGATAGCGCATAGTAGTGAACTTGTTAAACTAACGCTTTTTGGTGAATATACACTTGATTTCGATATAGACGTTGTTTCGCTTAGCGAAAGGCTAAACGAACTGTATTTTTTCGCAAAAATAAAAGACAAAACGCAGTTAAAAGTAACCGTTGAAGATTTTGTGCATGATAAAGGCGTAAAGGGCGAGTTCGTTAGAGAAGTATTATCGTCAGAATTAGACGCGGAAATGAAACAAGAAATAATAATGGCGGGATTAAACGCCTTAAAAGGTAAGGAGTTATAAATATGAAAATTTTATCCGTTTATATATCCGCCTTTGGCGTTTTAAAAGATAAAAAAATTGATTTTAACGAAAATTTAAACACCATTAAACAAGAAAACGGTTGGGGTAAAAGCACGTTGGCCGTGTTTATTAAATCTATGTTTTATGGTTTAGACGACAGTAAAAGGTCTGTTGCTGAAAACGAAAGAACCAAGTATTTACCGTGGGACTATTCGGGAAAATTCGGCGGAAGTTTAGAGTTTGAAAAAGACGGTAAAGTTTTTAGAATAGAGCGTAATTTTGGACTAAAATCTACCGACGATATCGTTAGACTGTTCGACGTGGCTTCGGGGAAGGAGTACTCTAAAACCGAAGAACTTGGAAAACGTATTTTCCAAATAGATGAAGAAGGGTTCTTTTCAACGGTATATTTTTCACAAAAAGATTTATCTGCAAAAGCAAATTCAAGTTTAACGTCTAAATTTAATAGCTTAAATATTCCCGATGACGAGCAGGCTTTTGAAAAGGCGATTAAAAATTTAGACGACAAATGCAAAGAATATAAAATTCGTGGCGACAAAGGCGTTTTGGCGCAAAACAAACGCGACAAGTTCGAGTTAGAATCTAAAATTAAATACTGTAAGGCGTTAGAAGATACTTGCGTTACTTTGCGTGAGCAAATTGCCGAAGATAAAGAGTTGGTTGCTACCACAGAAAAAAGGATAGAAGAATTATTAAAGAAAGAACGCGTTGCCAACGAATACGAAAAAACTCGGCTTAGAAATCAGTTTATTGATGATAAAAAATCAAGAAAACTAAATATTGAAACACAAATAGAACAGTTAAACCAAACGTTAAACGGTACTTTGGTAGATGAAAAGGATATTAAAGAGCGCACCGCTATGCTGGACGACTATAACAACGCCGTGTTAAAAGAGCAAGTTTTAACGGAGAGCATAAACGAAATAAAAAATAGCGTTTCTACAAAAATTCCAACAAACAACTTTTCACTTATATTCGCTATATTAAGCGCGATTATTTTAGTTAGTGGCGTTGTTTTAGCATTTTTCAGTTTAATAATAGGCCTAACGCTCGTTGGGGTTGGGATTTGTCTTGCGGTTGTTTCTTTATTACTATTTTTGAAAAATAAAAAGAGTAATAGACTTGACCTACAAAAAAGGCTTGAAGAAAAAACCGCTGATTTATTCAGTTACGCTGAAATTCGCACTTGTTATGAAAAAGCCTTTAACGATTTTTTGAAAAGGTTTTATTTGCCCGAAGGGGACTATGCCTATAAATTTAACAAACTTACTGAAACGGTAAAATCTTATAAAACGTTAAAGAGCGAACTTGAAGAAGTAGAAAAATCTCTTATCGAACTGACTAAAGATGGTCAAGAAAGTTCTATTGCTATAGATAGTGACTATTCGCTTAACGTTATAAAAGAAAAAATTGCAAGTGAGCGCAGTCTTTTAGATAGCAGAAAAGAAATTTTGTTGCGAAGAAAGGAAAGGCTAAACACTATCGAAAACGAAATGTCTTCGCATAGTCAATTACAAGAAGATTTAGCCCGTTTAATCGAAAAGAATAAAGAAGACCAACGCAAATACGACGTTCTATCTTCTACTAAAGAATTTTTAGAAAAAGCGTACGACAACCTTAAAATCAAATATCGCTCGCCACTTGAAGAAGGCTTAAATAAATATCTTTCAAAAGTGCTTAACGGAGCAAAAAAACAACTTAGAATAGACGTAGATTTCACGGTGACCGCTATTGAAGACGGACAAACCAAACATGCGGATTATTATTCAAAAGGCTATAAAAATCTATTCGAAATTTGTAAACGTTTTGCGTTAATTGACGTCTTGTTCGTTGCTGATAAACCGTTTATTATTTTAGACGATCCTTTTGTGAATTTAGACGACGAGAAGACGGAACTAATGTTAAGCGTGATAAAAACGTTATCAAACGATTATCAAATATTGTATTTTATTTGTCATGAAAGTAGGCGAGTAATAGATGAAATATAAACTAAATTTTGAACTAATACCCGATAGTTGTTGGTATTCAAATTTACGCACGTTACTTTCAAAACGTCAGTGGGATTTTTTGCGTGAAGAAGCGAAAGAGAAGTCAGACTATAAGTGTAGTATATGCGGAAGAAAAGGTCTACTTGAAGCGCACGAGCGTTGGAGTTATGATTTGGATAACGGCGTGCAAAAACTAACCGATATTATCGCGGTGTGCAAAGATTGCCACAGTGTTATTCACATAGGTAGAACCCAACTCGTTGGCGATGAAGAAAGGGCAGAGAATCATTTTATGAAGGTTAATAACGCTACTTACGTAGAATATAGAAAGGCGCTAAAAGAAGCAAACGAATACCATAAAAAGTTAAATCAAGTTCCCGAGTGGAAATTAGATTTAACGTACTTACAAAAATATATTAAACCAAACGAGTAATTGCTAAAAATATGAAAAACGGATACAGAATTATAGACGCACACGCGCACATATACCCCGAAAAAATCGCACAAAAAGCAACCCTTGCGATAGGTGACTTTTACGATATAAAAATGGCTATGCCTGCAGGAACTTCATCTCGATTAAAAATCGCGGGAGAAAAGGCAGGGATAGATAAATTCGTTGTCCATTCTTGCGCAACGAACGCTCATCAGGTTAGGGCGATAAACCATTTTATAAAGGCAGAAGTAGAACAAAACAAAGAATTTATAGGATTTATGACCCTTCACCAAGACCTTACCGAAGAAGAAATTAAAGACGAGATTGCTTGGTGTATGGAAAACGGGTTTAAGGGAATAAAACTCCATCCCGATTTTCAAAAATTTTATATCGACGGAGAAGACGCTGAAAAAATTTATCGTGCAGTCGAGTCGTTTAATAAAAAGTTTCCTATTTTGTTTCATACGGGCGATGATAGATACGAATACTCAAAACCTTTACGATTAGCGAAAATGGCAAAAAAATATCCGTCGGTATATTTTATTGCCGCTCATTTTGGCGGGTATAGGTGTTGGGACGACGTTGAAGTGTATAAAGGTTTAGACAACGTGTATTTTGACACTTGTTCATCATTAACGTTTATCGACAAAAATCGCGCGAAAGAATTAATTGATCTACTAGGCTATGAAAAATTTTTCTTCGGCGTTGATTTTCCTATGTGGGATTCTAAAGAAGAACTAGATAGATTTTTTAAACTAGATTTGTCTGAAAAAGAAAGGAAGGCGATTTTAAGCGGAAACTTAACCAAATTACTTGACTTGAAGTGGTAAATGAATAATAAATTATTGTTTTTTAGTTAAAAATAGTTGACAATAAAGATATTGAAATATTATAATTATATCAATTAAATCTAAATGCAGTGAAAAACATAAGTTTGGTTAAAAGCAATTTAGAGAGTCGACGGTGGGTGTAAGTCGATTTGCTCCATCAAACGCGCTCAGTTCGGAGCAGGCGTGGTGAATATTTAGCCACGTTCGGTTAAGCCACGTTATAGGTTTTAAGTGATTGCGCGGTTTCGTGCAATAATTTGGGTGGTACCACGGTTTACATCGTCCTTTAGATAGTTTATCTAAGGGCGTTTTTATTTTCAAAAATAATTTGAAAGAAGGAGATTATTATGAAAAAGATTTTTATTAGTGACGTATCGTTACGCAATTACGGTAGGGAAATACCGCTAACTTTAAGTTTCAAAGAGAAACTAGAAATAGCAAGAAAACTAACCGAACTAAATATCGACGTAATTGAACTGGGCCCTGTTCTAAACAATAAGGCGGACGAAGTCCTAATAAAAACCATTTGTGCGGTATCCGGTCAAAGCATCGTTTCATGTGCGGTAGGGTACACTGAACAATCGATAGAAAAAAATTTCTCGCTTATTTCTAATGCAAAAAAGAAAAGACTAGTGGTTAGTATGCCCGTTTCAACCGTTCAAATGGAATACAATTTGAAATGCAAACCCAAGGTGGTTTTGGAAAAGTTAAAGGCTCTAACCGAAAAGGCAGTGTCACTTTGTCAAGAAGTTGAAGTGTCGTTAGAAGACGCAACTCGTGCAGATACAAGTTTCCTTTATCAAGCCATTAAAATCGCTATAGAGGCGGGTGCAAAAATTATAACGCTAACCGATCTAGTTGGTACGAATATGCCAGAAGATATGGCAAATCTTATTAACGGCGTTGTAGAAAACGTGCCTGAAATTAAGTCGGTTAAACTTGCCGTTCAATGTTCTAACGCTTTCGGTATGGGCATAACTAATTCTATTTCGGTAATAAGTATCGGTGTCGACATGGTTAAAGTTTCATCTATAAGTGGCTTTAATTTGCCGTCTACAGAAAGTTTTGCTAGGGCTATGGAGCACGTTGTTTCTAAAAAAGGCTATTCAACTAATCTAAACACCACTGCTATACATCGAATTCAACGCCAAATAGAAAGAATTACGGCTGAAAAAGGCGCAAAAGGCACTATGGACTATGCTTTAGCTGAAGATAATAGAGAAGTTAAAGGCGACTTAACTATTGAAGAAATGAATAAAGTTATTTGTGATTTAGGCTATGAACTAAGTATTGAAGATTTGAATAAAGTTTATTCAGAATACACAAGAGTTTCTACGAAGAAGACGGTTAATACCAAAGACTTAGAAGTTATCATCGCAAACACCGCAATGCAAGTCCCCGAGTCTTATTCACTAGTTAATTTTTTCGTTAATACTAGCAACGTGATTTCATCAACCGCAAGCGTAGTGTTATCTTTTGAAGGAAAAGAATTAAGTGGTTTATCTTTCGGTAACGGTTCTATAGACTCGGCGATTTTAGCAATAGAAAACGCAATAGGCAAGCACTTTGAATTAGATGATTTCCAAGTTAATTCCGTTTCGGAAGGCAAAGAAGCTATGGGTGAAGCGCTTGTTAAATTGCGTAATAACGGAAAGGTGTATTCAGGTAGGGGTATTTCTACCGACGTGGTGGGCGCAAGTATTAGGGCATATATAAACGCGCTTAATAAAATAGTGTACGAGGAGAATAATTAATGAAACTTTCATTTTCAACTAATGGTTGGACTTTAAGTTTTGAAGAATTGTTGCAACAATGTTTTGATAACAAAATTTACGGTCTAGAAATCCACGACGTTTTTAGCAGTTGTTTCTCGTCGCTTCCATTTGAAAAAAACAACGCCAAAAAAATCAACAAAATGCTTTTTGAAAAGGGCATTAGCATAACTTGTTTCGACTCGGTTTTTAACTTTGCAAAACTTGACGAGATGAACTATGGCGAAGAAGAAGTTAAAAAACTAATCGTTCTTGCTAAAAACTTTAATTGTAAATACGTTCGTTTGCACGCTTATCTTGACGATAAAAGCAATCTTGATTGTAACACTGTAAACGACGCGCTAAAGAAGGTCTTTGAAAACTTGTTATCCTTTGCCGAAGATAACCAAGTAACTTTACTTATGGAAAGTATGGGCATATACGCAAATACGGCGTTGCTTGCGGATTTATTAGATAATTTTGCATGCGATAATTTCTCGGCGGTTTGGGATATACACCACACTTTTAGATTCGGGAAAGAAACTCCAGAACAATCAATAAAAAATTTAGGCAAGCATATCAAACATATTCACGTTAAAGATAGTGTTGTTGAAAAGGGTAACGAAATTAAATATTGCTTACTTGGTGAAGGCGACCTTCCTATCAAAGACGTTTTTGATGGATTAAGGTCTATCAACTACGAAGGATACGCATCTTTAGAACTTATGCCCGAGTGGTTAGAAAGTTTAGGGGACGCGGATATAGTTTTACCGCAATTCGCGGGCTATATGTCTACCTTTGAAAGCGTTCCGTCATGGCAAAACAATTTGTTCGACAATAAAGCCAAAACTGGTAAATATATTTGGAAAAAAGAAACGTTGATAGAACGTACTTTTTCTCAAGTGTTAGATAGAGTGGTTGAAGAATTCCCCGACCAACTTGCTTTTAAGTATACGACGCTTGACTATACGAGAACTTATTCTCAATTCCGTGATGAAGTAGACACGGTTGCTAGATCTTTAATGTCGTTAGGCGTTAAATCGGGAGATCACGTTGCTGTTTGGGCAACCAACGTTCCCGAATGGTATCTAACGTTTTGGGCGACCACTAAAATAGGTGCGGTTTTAGTTACCGTTAACACGGCGTACAAAATTCACGAAGCAGAATACTTGTTTAAGCAATCGGATACGCACACGCTTGTTATGATAAACGGGTATAGAGACTCAAACTATGCCGAAATCATCAACGAACTTTGCCCTGAATTAAAAACGCTTAAAAAAGGCGAACAACTGCATGCGAAACGTTTGCCCTTCTTAAGAAACGTTGTAACCGTTGGCTTTGAACAATCGGGTTGTTTGACCTTTGCTGAAATGATGGATAGAGCAAAGATGGTGTCTCAAGAGCAAATGCAAATGCTAGCAAACGCCGTAAACGTAAACGACGTTTGTAATATGCAATACACGTCGGGCACAACCGGTTTCCCGAAAGGCGTTATGCTCACGCACTATAACATCGTTAATAACGGAAAGTGTATAGGCGATAGAATGGATTTATCGACGGCGGACAGAATGATGTTACAAGTTCCAATGTTTCACTGTTTCGGCATGGTTTTAGCGATGACCGCTTCTATGACGCACGGTGTAACTATATGTCCGTTGCCGTATTTCTCTCCAAAGCCTGCACTTCAATGTATTAACCAAGAGCGTATAACTTGTTTCCACGGCGTTCCCACTATGTTTATTGCTTTATTGGGACACGAAGATTTTGAAAAAACAGATTTTTCGTATATGAGAACGGGTATTATGGCAGGAAGTCCTTGTCCCGTTTCAGTCATGCAAGACGTTTTGGATAAGATGAACATGAGAGAAATAACCATAGTTTACGGGCAAACCGAAGCGTCGCCGGGATGTACGATGAGCAGTACCGATGATAGCGTAGAAGTTAGGGTAAACACCGTTGGTAGACCGCTACCAAATATCGAATGTAAAATTATCGATCCAGAAACGGGTAAAGATTTGCCTGATGAAACGGTTGGCGAATTCGTGGCGCGCGGATATAATCTTATGAAAGGTTATTATAAAATGCCAAAGGCAACTGCGCTTGCGATCGATAACGAAGGCTGGCTTCACACGGGCGATTTAGCGCTTCGTGAAAAGGACGGTAACTATCGTATCACGGGCAGGCTAAAAGATATGATAATTCGTGGTGGAGAGAATCTTTATCCTAAAGAAATAGAAGATTTCTTGTATACTCATCCAAAGGTTAGTGACGTTCAAGTAGTAGGCGTGCCTGACGAAAGGTATGGCGAAGAAGCGTATGCGTTTATTATCCTAAAAGAAGGCGAGAGTATGACGATTGAAGAAATTAAAGAGTTTTGCGTTCAAAGGATTGCAAAACATAAAGTTCCAAGATACTTCGATTTCGTTAACAGTTTCCCGATGAACGTTGCGGGCAAAATTTTGAAATACAAGATGCGTGAAGACGCAACTGAAAAAATAAAGAATAATATTGTTAAATAAAAGGAGTAAAGCGATGTTGGATATTAGAGTAGAAAAAGTTGAACAAAGAAAAGAAAAACCCGATTTTAACAATTTAGGTTTTGGCAAATATTTTACCGACCACATGTTCGTTATGGACTTTTCTGATGAAAAAGGTTGGTATAACGCAAGAATAGTTCCGTTTGGATATATTCCAATTCACCCCGCATCAACCGTGCTTCACTATGGAGCTGAAATATTCGAAGGGATGAAAGCATATAAGACGGAAAACGGTTATCAAATGTTCCGCCCTTACGAGAACGCGAAGAGATTTAACGATTCGGCTGAAAGATTGTGTTTGCCAACCATCGAACCAGAGGATTTCGTTCAAGCAGTAACTGAATTAATTAACCTAGATTATTCTTGGATACCCGATGCAAACGGAACATCGTTATACATCCGTCCATTTATGTTCGGTAACGACGAGTCACTTGGAGTTCACGCCGTACACAACGCAACTTTCGTTGTGATTTTATCACCGGTTGGCAGTTATTATAAAGAAGGTCTTAACCCCGTTAAAATTACGATTGAAGATAAAGACGTACGTGCAGTTCGTGGTGGAACGGGCTATGCAAAATGCGGTGGAAATTACGCCGCAAGTTTAAGAGCAGGCAAGGTGGCTGCAAGCAAAGGATTTTCACAAGTATTATGGCTTGATGGCGTTGAAAGAAAATACATAGAAGAGGTTGGCGCTATGAACGTTATGTTCAAAATTAAAGGCGAAATCGTAACCCCGAGTTTAACGGGCTCTGTTCTTCCAGGCATAACTAGAAAATCTTGTATCGAGATTTTAAGGGAATGGGGATACAAGGTTACTGAAAGACTTTTATCGGTTGACGAGTTGATAACCGCCGCAGAAAACGGTGAACTTGAAGAAGCGTTCGGTACGGGAACCGCCGCAGTTATCTCTCCAATCGGGCACTTGTTTTATAAAGACGTTGATCACGTAGTATCTAACAACCAAATAGGCGAACTCACCCAAAGACTATACGATGAACTAACTGGCATTCAATGGGGTAAAAAAGAAGACAAACGTAATTGGTGCGTTAAGGTTGAGCAATAATGTTCGGTAAGCGGATAACGATATTTTCAGGACACTACGGTAGCGGAAAAACCAACGTTGCCGTAAACTATTCCAAGTCCTTAAAAACAAAATACGACAGAGTATCTATTTACGATTTAGATATAGTTAATCCCTATTTTAGAACGGTAGACGCGCAAAACGATTTAGAAAAAGCGGGGGTAGAGTTAATAGTTTCACCCTTTGCTGAAACCAACGTGGACTTACCCGCGATGAGCGCGAAATCTTATCTGATGTTAGATAAAGATAGTGGCAGAGCGGTTGTCGACCTTGGTGGAGACGATAGGGGCGCACTTGCTATGGGTAGATTTTCTGGCAGGATAAAAGAAGAAAACGATTATGATATGCTTTTAGTATTAAACGTTTTCAGACCCGAAACTCGTACCGTTGATGGAATTATTGAAATAATGCGTGAAATTGAGCGTGTTGCTGAAATTTCTTTTACGGGTATAGTAAATAATTCTAATTTAGGAGTTGAAACTACGGCGGAAACAGTGTATAATAGTATAGATACGGTAAATAGACTTTGTGAAAAGACTAAATTAGACGTAGCGTTCACCGCCGTAAAATCAGGTCTAGAAATAGACGAAAAAAGAATACGAACGAAAATTTTACCGATTGAGCTAATAAAATACGGCAATTGGTTATAAAGGAGACAATATGGCAACAGTAACATTTAATGAAGAGCGTTGTAAAGGTTGCGGGCTATGCGTTAACGTTTGCCCGAAAAAGATTATCTCGCTTTCAAAAGAAAAGATAAATGCAAAAGGTTATCACCCCGCTGAAGTTATCGAAAAAGAAAAATGCATAGGCTGTGCTTTTTGCGCAACTATGTGTCCTGACACGGTAATAAAGGTGGAAAAATAGAGGTGTATTATGGCAGATAAAGTATTAATGAAAGGAAACGAGGCGTTGGCGGAAGCCGCAATAATGGCAGGTTGTAAACATTATTTTGGTTATCCTATAACTCCCCAAACTGAAGTAGCGGCATATATGGCAAAGCGTATGCCTAAGGTAGACGGCGTGTTTTTACAAGCGGAATCTGAAATAGCGGCAATCAACATGGTTATCGGCGTTTCAGCGTGTGGGAAAAGGGTTATGACAAGTAGTTCAAGCCCAGGAATTTCACTAAAAAGCGAAGGTATATCCTATTTAGCTGGTTGCGAACTTCCCGCTTTAATAGTAAACGTTCAACGTGGCGGTCCTGGTCTTGGTGGTATTCAACCATCTCAATCAGATTATAACCAAACTACCAAGGGTGGTGGACACGGCGACTATAAACTTATCGTATTAGCACCCGCGTCTATTCAAGAAATGGTAGACCTTACCTTTAAGGGCTTTGACCTTGCCGATAAATATAGAATGCAAACTATGATTTTGGCAGACGGTACGATAGGGCAAATGATGGAGCCTGTTAGTTTAGATATGGGCGAAGTAAAAACTTACGATAAGCCTTGGGCAACGACGGGTACTAGATATCACGAAGGTAGAAACGTAGTTAACTCGTTAAGTCTTAGCCCTGCGCAATTAGAACAATGGAATATCGATAGGTACGAAAGGTATAAAATAGTAGAACGCGACGAAGTTATGTTTGAAGAGTTCATGATGGATGACGCTGAAATTTGCGTAGTTGCGTTTGGTATCGCCGCACGTGTTTCTAAAAACGCGATTTTAGAAGCAAGAAAACAAGGCTTAAAAGTGGGCATGATTCGTCCTATAACGTTGTGGCCTTTCCCGAAAGACGCATTAAAGAAAGCTAGCGAAAAAGTTAAGGCGTTTTTATCGGTAGAACTTAATATGGGACAAATGATTGACGACGTTAAACTTGCAATTGATTGTAAAAAACCCGTATATTTATGTAACCGTACCGGTGGTGTTATTATGTCGCCGGACGAAGTTGTTGAAAAGCTTAAACAAATAGAAAAAGGAGATTTGAAAGCATGGTAGTTTTTGATAAGACCAAGGGGCTAACCGATAACGAATTGCACTATTGCCCCGGCTGTACACACGGCATAATCCATAGATTAGTTGCAGAATCTCTTGAAGAATTAGGTGTTTTAGATAAAACGGTTGGCGTTGCGTCGGTTGGTTGTTCGGTTTTTTCGTACAATTATTTTAATTGTGATATGATACAAGCCGCTCACGGTAGAGCGCCGGCGGTTGCAACGGGTGCAAAAAGAGCAAACCCAGACAATATAGTATTCACTTATCAAGGTGACGGAGACCTTGCCGCAATAGGTACTGCTGAAACAGTTCACTCGGCAGCAAGGGGTGAAAACATAACGGTTATTTTCGTAAACAACGCTATATACGGTATGACGGGTGGACAAATGGCGCCAACAACCCTTCCTAAACAAGTAACGCAAACTTCACCGTACGGTAGAGACGTAACGGTTGTAGGCTATCCCGTAAAAGTTGCCGAAATGTTATCACAAGTTGACGGTGCAACGTACATAGAGCGTGTTGCCGTTAACGACGTTAAGAATATAAAAAATGCAAAAAGGGCAATCAAAAAAGCCTTCCAAAACCAAATAGAAGGCAAAGGCTTCTCGTTAATAGAAGTACTTTCAACTTGCCCAACAAACTGGGGCGTATCTCCCGAAAAAGCAATAGAATGGCTAAACGAAAATATGCAAACCTATTATCCTTTAGGCGTTTATAAAGATAAATTCAAGGAGGAAAAATAGATGGCTTCTTCAAAAATTCTTATAGCAGGCTTTGGTGGACAAGGTATACTTTTCTCTGGTAAAGCGCTTGCATATACGGGGCTTAAAGCGGGTAAAGAAGTGAGTTGGCTTCCTTCGTACGGCCCGGAGATGCGTGGGGGTACTGCAAACTGCTCGGTAATTATTGCCGACACCCAAATCGGTTCGCCTATCGTAGATAAGCCCGATATTTTAATCGCCATGAATTTACCTTCGTTAGAAAAATATTTTTTCGAAACGGAAAAGGGTGGATACATAGTATACGACAGTTCGTTAATTAACAAAACGTTCGAGCGTGACGACGTAAGTATTTTCGCAATACCCGCAACTAAACTCGCTTCGGACAACAACTTGTCAGGCCTTGCAAACATGATTATAATGGGTAAGGTTATAAAAGAAACTTCGGTTTTAACTTTGGAACAAGTAAAAACTAGTTTAGAGCAAATGGTTCCTGCAAAAAAAGCGGAATTATTAGCAAACAATATTAAAGCAATCGAATTAGGGTATAACTATATCTAAGGAGAAATTATGAGCGGACAATTAAAAGAAATAGGTTTAAGACTTCAAGAATTACGCGAAATACGTGAAATGGAACAAGATACCGTTGCAAAAGAACTTGGTATTTCATTAGAAGAATATCAAGCCTATGAAAACGGTGAAAAAGATTTTTCTATAAGTTTTATGTATAACGTTGCCAAGATTTTCGAAGTAGACGTGTTTAATTTATTATCAGGTCATTCTCCAAACCTAACTGATTGTTCAGTCGTGCGCGCAGGTCAAGAATTTTACGTTAAAAGGGACGGTTCTTACGATTATAAGCATTTAGCCTACACTTTTAAAAATAAGAAAGTAGAGCCTTTTTTCGTGGAAAGCAAGCCTGGCAACGAAGAAGAGAAAATTCACAGCCATGAAGGTCAAGAGTTTAACTACGTTTTATCTGGTAGTATGAGATTAAGCATAGGCAATATGACTTACGACCTTTATAAAGGCGACAGTGTGTATTTTAATTCTAAAATACCGCACGGCACTAAAGTTTTGGGAGATAAACCTGTTAAATTTATCGCAGTGGTAATTAAATAACTATACTTTTGGAGCAAATAATGGCGATATACGAAGAATACACTTTAAGGGAAAGAGACTCCTTTAAAGACTTAAAAGATTTACAAACGAATTATAAGCTAAATTACCCGTCGGATTTTAACTTTGCTTACGACGTTATAGACCGTTTAGGCAAGACCAAACCGGAAAAATTAGCTATGCTTTGGCTCTCTAATAAAAAAGAAGAAAAGCGCTTTACGTTTAGGGATATGATGTTATGGTCTAATAAATGCGCTAACTATTTTTTAAGTCAAGGCATAAAAAAGGGTGATAAAGTTTTGCTTGTATTAAAGCGTAGTTATTTGTTTTGGTTTGCTATGCTTGGCATGCACAAAATCGGCGCAATACCTATTCAAGCAACCAACATGCTTGTTGGTAAAGACTATACTTACCGTTGCAACAAAGGTGATATCAAGGCAGTTATCATAACTGGTGACGGGGACGCAACCGAACATTTTGATGAGGTTGAAGCTTTTTGCCCAACAGTTAAACTAAAATACGTTACTAAACACAAAAAACCCGCGGGGAACAATTGGATTGATTTTGAAGCTGGTATAGAAAATGCTAGTGAATATTTTACTAAGCCTACAGGCGAAGATGCAATAAAAGCAACCGACACCATGTTTATGGCGTTTACTTCGGGTACGACCGGCTATCCTAAAATGATTATGCACGATTTTACCTATCCGTTAGGTCATATTATAACGGGCGTATTTTGGCATAGAGTAGTTGACGGAGGCTTGCATTTTACCATATCGGATACGGGCTGGGCTAAATCGCTTTGGGGTAAGTTTTATGGACAATGGTTTGGCGAAACGGCGCATTTAGTATACGATTTTGACAAATTTGATGGTGAAGATATACTTAAGGTTATAGAAAAATATAGGGTAACTACCTTTTGTGTTCCACCAACAATGTATAGATTTATGTTGCAAAACGAAATAAAACAATACGATTTGTCTTCGCTAACGCACTGTTGCTCTGCAGGTGAAGCGCTTCCTGCTGAAATTTTTAATGCGTGGAAAGAAGGAACGGGCTTAGAAATACACGAAGGTTTTGGTCAATCTGAAACTGCGGTTTGTATAGGCACTTTGTATAATTATGAAAAACCTATTTCAGGCTTTTTAGGTAAACCTATGCCTGGGCACGATATTCGTATTATAAACGAACACGGCAAATATTGTTTACCCGGCGAAGAAGGTGAAATTTGCATTAAAGCAACCCCGAATAATAAGCCTTGCGGATTAACTACGGGTTATTATAAGGACGCAAAGTCAAATGCTCACAGTTGGAGAAACGGTTTTTTCCACACGGGAGATACTGCGTATATTGACGAACACGGCAATATAAAATACGTGGGCAGAAACGATGACGTTATTAAGTCTTCCGGCTATAGAATAGGGCCGTTTGAAGTAGAAAGCGTTTTACTTGAACACCCCTCCGTTTTAGAAGTTGCAGTAACTGGTGTTCCCGATCCAAAGCGTGGCTTTAACGTTAAGGCAACCATAGTCTTACAAAAAGGTTTTGCACCTAGCGAAGAATTAATAAAAGAACTTCAAAACTACGTTAAAACTCATACTGCGCCCTATAAATATCCAAGGGTTGTTGAGTTTGTAGACTCGTTACCTAAGACGACTAGTGGTAAAATTAGAAGAACCGAAATTCGTCAGCACGATATAGAAAAATATAATAGTAAAAAATAGGATAAAGCAGGCAATAAAGCCTGCTTTATTTATATTCTAACCCCTTCTATATGCAAAAATCTAATTTGGTTATAAAAATAACTGTTTAGTGGTCGGTTAAAAGCGTCTTTTGTGTGTGTTGAAACGTATATATTACCGCCAAGAATATCACTAACGAATAAAGAGTGATAAAAAACGTCGTTAGAGCCAAGTTGAATAACGTCGGCAATATCTATATTTGATTTTTCAACTTCTTTTGCAAAGAGCGAAACGCCTTTATTAGTAGTTAAAAATTTATATAAAAATTGAACGCCCGTCCACGACGCTGTTCTATCGTAAGAAGAAACGTAATACCAACCGACGTCTTTTGTAAAGTTCATAACCGAACTTCCTGCATAAATACATTGTGAAACAAAGTTGGTGCAATCACCACCGATTAAATCGAAATTATAATAGGCGGGATTTCTAGATAAAGCGTATTGTTTACAGTATTCTAAAGCTTTAATTCTATCGTATTCTTTAATTATCATAAACTAACTCCGTTAAATAATTGCAAAAAAAATAAATATAGTATATAATATAAACGTAAATGCTATTTGATGAACGCAGGAGATGTTTTTACAACCGAAGGAGTAACGCTCTCAGGTGCCTAACGGCGAGTACTGTGTTTTGATAGCACTCCGGAGAAGTCTTTTTTAAGATGCCGAAGGTGCAAGGTGGATTTCACTAATCTCTCAGGCAAAGGGGACGGAGCGATTTAAGGAACACTTTTATAGTGTTTTTTCGTGCTTTCGGAGTTAATTTATTAACTCTTTTTTATTTTTAAGGTGATTTATGTGGGAATCAATTTTACAAACGATAACAAACGTTAATGCTTTTATTAACGGTATAGTATGGGGTTGGCCTATGATAATACTCATTTTAGGCACGGGCATACTATTATCTATTAGAACAAGGTTTATTCAGGTAAGAAAATTTAAGCAATCAATTTCTGGCACTATTCTTGCAACCTTTACCGATATAAACAAAAAAGATAAAGACGAAGGGGCGAAAAAGCAAACGAAAGACGGTAAATCGGTCTCTCAATTTGAAGCATTTTGCTCGGCAGTTGCAGGCACGGTAGGAACGGGTAATATAATAGGCACGTCTTCGGCAATAATCACGGGTGGCCCAGGCGCAGTGTTTTGGATGTGGATTTCGGCGTTTTTCGGTATGGTAACAAATTTTTCCGAAAACGTTTTAGGCTTATATTATAGAAAGAAAGACGAAAAAGGTGATTTTTGCGGGGGTTCTTTTTATTATATAAAATACGGACTTAAATGGAAATGGCTTGCTTATATTGCTGCGATTTTTTGTATGTTTGCCGCCGTTGGTATGAGTGGAGTTCAAACGAATAAAATATCCGAAAGCATAGTATCTGCAGTCGGCCAACTTGATAACTTAACTCTAAAACTAATAATAGGCGTGGTCGTTGCGGTGTTTACCGCTCTAATAATAATCGGAGGAATAAAAAGGATAGGCAAAGTAGCGTCCATAATCGTTCCGTTTATGACCATTATTTTTATCTTGTTTGCACTTGTTATTATATTCATAAACGTAACGGCAATACCCACTGCGTTTGGAATGATATTTTCATCTATTTTTGAATTTAAAGCCATGGCAGGTGGCTTTGGTGGATACGTGTTTGCAAACATTGTAAAAAAAGGTATGGCGAGGGGTATCTTTTCTAACGAGGCGGGACTTGGTTCGTCGGTTATAGCCCACTCTTCATCTGACACGGTTGAGCCCGTTAAACAAGGTATGTGGGGCATCTTTGCTGTATTTTTCGACACCTTCGTAATTTGCACGCTAATGTCGTTAGTCTTTTTAACTACTTATATAAATAGCGGGGCGATAGGCTCGTTTACTGAAAATAGTTCAGACGCCTTTTTGGCTATGAACTCTTTTACTCAAAACTTAGGCGTTTTAGGAACTATCGTGTTTAGCGTAATGCTTCCACTATTCGCGTTTACAACAATTCTTGCTTGGGCGTATTACGGAGAAAAAGCGACTGAATTTTGTTTTGGAAACTTAAACGTTAAAAGACGCAAAATTTTCGTTTTAATATTTAAAATTGTGTTTGTTCTTTTAATCGTTTTATCAGCCGTAATAGAAAGCAAGCTTATTTGGGATATAGACGATACGTTTAATGGTTTAATGGCGATACCTAACTTAATTGCGCTAGTATTATTGAGCGGAAAGGTGAAAGCGATTACCAAAAACTATTACGATAGAAAAAAGGGGCTAGACGTGATGCCTATGCTTTCAGCACACCCTGATTTAAACGAAGAATTTATATCAAAACTAAAAAGATAACTTGCGTTAACAATTAGTCATAAAAGGTCAAAATTCGCCGTATATTAGAACAAGACGGGGCGAATATGATTGTTTTAAGTAGACGTAATCTTGTAATAATTTCAACTTTATTAGCGACGGTAATAACTTTCACCGTTTGTATCGGCGCGCTTGTCGGCGTTAAGAAAAGTAACGCGGAAGTAGTGGGTGTAAAAGTTGTGCTCGATGCGGGGCACGGCGGAAAAGACGGTGGTGTAAGCGGAATAAAAACTGGAGTTAAGGAAAGCGACTTAAACTTAAAGGTAGTAAAAAAGCTAGAAAATCTTTTTATTAGCGCGGGGATAAGCGTTGTGTTAACGCGAAGTTCAGAAGCGGGTTTGTACGGCACGGCAACAAGCAATCTTAAAAAGAAGGATATGCTTAAAAGAAAAGAAATAATAAACAATGCTTCACCAACTTTAGTTATCAGCGTTCATATGAATAACTATTCAGTATCTTCTCGCCGTGGCGCACAAGTATTTTATAAAGCTAGCGATTCTAATGCTAAAAAGCTAGCAAGTAATATTCAAAAAAGTTTTAACGAGATGAAAGAAGCAACTCGAGAGTGTAGCGCGTTAACGGGGGATTATTACATACTTAATTGTAGCAACTTTCCGTCCGTAATAGCCGAGTGCGGTTTTTTGTCTAATCCTGAAGAAGAAAGTTTGCTAGTAACAAACGAGTACCAAGAAAAAATTGCTTACGCTATTTTTAAAGGCGCTATCGAATATTTGTCGGAAATGTCGTTTAATTTTTTTAATTAGCAAAAAAGCCCTCGTAAAAGAGGGCTTTTCTATTGTAAATTTTAAAAAAATATTGTATAATAAAAGAAAATAAGAATAGGGGTAGTATTTTTTGTTCAAAATCGGAGATAAATTAGAAAAAAATCGCGCTAATAATATTAGTCCCGTAGTTTTGGCTTTTGTGGGCGACGCGGTGTATTCGTTATTCGTGCGCGAGAAGTTGGTGTTCTCTTGCGATTATAAACCAGGGCAACTAAATAAGTTGGCGGTCGAATACGTTAACGCTATATCTCAATCTAATTTTATTAAAGAAATAATGCCACTTTTAACCGAAGAAGAACTTAACGTTTATAAACGTGGCAGGAACGCAAAAAAGACTACAAAATCAAAGAGTGCGTCGGTTGCCGAATATAACGCGTCAACAGGGTTTGAAGCGTTGCTTGGTTACCTATACGTCATAGGCGAATACGACAGAATAAGTTTTTTACTAAACAAAGGATATAAAGATGAAAATTGAAGGCAGAAATTCAGTATACGAATTATTAAAAACGGATAAAGAAATAGAAAAGATTTTAGTACAAAAGGATCTAAAAGACGAAGCAAGCAAACGCTTAATCAACGTTATACGTTCGCACAAAGTAAAAGTTCAACTGGTAGATAAATACGTCATAGAAAAAGAAAGCGAAAGTAAGCGTAGCCAAGGCTTTATTGCATACGTTTCGGACTATAAGTATTTTGATTTAGACGATATATTATCCGATTGCAAAGACAAAGACGGGTTTATCGTATTGTTAAACGAACTTCACGACCCGCATAATTTAGGTAGTATAATAAGGGTTTGCGAGTGCGCGGGGGTTGACGGAATAATTATAGGTAAAGATAGGTGTGTTTCGGTTACGGATACCGTTATGCGCGTTTCTGAAGGCGCTCTAAACCACGTTAAAATTGCAAAGGTGACCAACGTTAACACGGCGATAGATCAAATTAAAGAAAACGGATTTTGGGTTTTTGGTGCAGAACTCGGTGGCGGGCAAATATATAAGTCTGATTTAACTGGCAAAATTTGTCTAGTTATCGGTGGGGAAGATAGTGGAATTAAACGTCTTACCAAAGAAAAGTGTGATGGTATAATAACCATACCTATGTTTGGTAAGGTTAACTCGTTAAACGCTTCCGTTGCGTGCGGTATAGCAGTTTATGAAGTAGTAAGACAAAGATTGAACAAATAAGATGGAAATAAAAAATTTAACCGATGAACAACTCGTTAAACTGGCGCAAAATAATAATGCTGAAGCAACTTGCGCGATTATCGAGCGGTATAAAAAGGTAATAAACGGCGTTATCCGTTCGTTTTTTCTTATTGGTGGTGATGCGGAAGACCTTTTTCAAGAAGGTATGATAAGCGTGTTTAGAGCCGTTTGTACTTATAACGGTAAAACGAGTTTTTCGGCATACGCGTATAAATGTATAAAAAACTGCGTTATAACGGCAATAAGAAAAACCAACAGAGAAAAAGATTATCCTTTAAGAAATTATTTATCTCTATCGAACATAAACGAAGGTAACGAAGATAAAAGCGACATAATTGAAGACAATTCTTTCGACCCCGAACTTCACTTTATTAACGGCGAAGAAGAAGCGCGGTTACAAAGTAACTTAAAAAAGATTTTGAGTAGTTTAGAATACGACATACTAAATTTATATTTAAAAGGATATTCTTATCAAGAGATAGGCGAAAGTAAAGGTAAAAGCACTAAGAGTGTTGATAACGCTATTCAGCGTATTCGCTCAAAGATAAATAAACTATTTTATTCTATTAAACAGGAAGGCGCATAAAATGGGATATTTGGCACTTTATAGAAAATACCGCCCAGACACTTTTGAAAAATTAGTCGGGCAGGACCATATAGTTAAAACGCTTACTAACCAAATTAAAAGTGGTAGGCTTGGCCATGCATATCTTTTTACGGGAACAAGGGGAACGGGTAAAACTTCTGCCGCAAAGATTTTTGCTAAAGCAATAAATTGCTTAAACCCAGTAAACGGCTCGCCTTGTGGAAAATGTTCGGTATGTTTGGCGTTATCATCTCCGTCTAATATTGACGTTGTTGAAATAGACGCTGCATCTAACAACGGCGTTAACGAAATAAGAGATTTGCGCGAAAAGGTTCAATATCCACCCGTCTCTTGTCAATATAAAGTTTATATAATCGACGAAGTGCATATGCTTACTGGCCCGGCGTTTAACGCTTTACTAAAAACGTTAGAAGAACCGCCAAAACACGCTGTTTTCGTGCTTGCAACAACGGAAGTTCATAAAATCCCCGCTACTATTCTTTCTAGGTGTATGCGTTTTGATTTTAGGTTAATTCCCGTTAACGTGATAGCAAATTTGATATCTGGAATATACGACGAGCTAGGCAAAAAATACGAAAAAGAAGCCGTTCATCAAATAGCGTTAGCCGGTGACGGTAGCGTGAGAGACGCGCTTTCTATTGCAGACACGGCTCTTTCGTTTAGTGACGGCGAACTAAAATACGAGCACGTTTTAGAGATAATAGGCTCAACGAATTTCGACGTTATACTTTCTTTCATAGGGGATATTATTAGCAATAATTCGGGTGCGTTGCTTGAAAAAACTGAAAAACTTTTATCAATGGGTAAAAGTATCGGTGTTTTGATTAAGGACGTAACTGAAACCGTAAGAAATATGCTTGTTTTAAAAACTTGCAAAAATCCCAACGATATATTAAGTTTGCCGGAAAATAGATTTAATCAACTTAAAAATTTGGCAAATCAAACGAGTAATGAAAACTTAATAAGAATTATGCAACTTTTCTCTCAAGCGGAAAACGTGATAAAATACTCGACTCATCCGCGCATAGTGTTTGAAACAACCGCAATAAACTGCGCAAAACCCGAGAACGATGTTTCAATAGACGGGCTTTTAACTAGGGTTGCCGAACTTGAAAGGAAAATAGAAAATTTTACGACGCATAAAACGGAACAGGTGGTTAAACCTATAGAAAACGTCTTGCAAAACAAGGATATAGAGAACCCCAAGCCCACTATTGATCAGTTGTCGGACATGGAAATAAAGGGTAAATTATTAAATCATTTTCGTTCGATAAATAGAGAAATGCTTTGGAACGTTTTTCAAAACGTAAAAATTAGCACTAAAAACGGTGTATTAACGGTAACGACCATATCAATTGGCGATGATAAAATAGTGGAAACGAATAAGGATCTAATCGTTGAAGCCTTGTATGAATACGCTCCATTTACGGTTATTGTTGAAGAAAACGTTACAAATAAAAAAATTGAAGATATAGAAAACGAAACCGAAAAATTAAAAAAACTTTTCGGTGACGACATAGTTATAATAAAAGATTAAGGAGATAAAAAGTTATGGCAGGATATAGAGGCGGTTTCGGTGGCTTTGGTGGCGGAAACCAAATGCAAAACTTAATGAAACAAGCGCAAAAAATGCAAGAAGAAATGCAAAAAGCACAAGCACAATTAGAAGAAACTTTAGTTGAAGGAGTTTCTGGTGGCGGGCTTGTAAAGGTATCTATGACGGCAAAAAAAGTGGTTAAAAACGTTGAGATTAATCCTGATGCAGTTGATACCGATGATATTACTATGCTTGAAGATTTATTGATAGCAGCATTAAACGACGCCTATGCAAAAGCTGACAAACTTTGCAATGAAAAGATGGGTGCGTTTGGGGGACTAGGTTTATAATATGAAGGTTTATATCGAACCTATAGGAAAACTTATAAACGAATTTTCAAAACTACCGGGCGTAGGCGCTAAGACGGCGCAAAGATTTGCATACAAAATCATTAATATGACCGATTCTGAAGCAAAAGATTTTGCCGACGCGATAGTTAACGTAAAAAGCAAAGTTAAATATTGTTCTATTTGCGGTAACTATGCGGAAGAAGACGTTTGTGACGTTTGTAAAAGCAGATCTTCCGATACCATTTGTGTAGTAAAAGAACCGAAAGACGTTATTGCAATAGAGAAATTAAACGAATATAACGGCGTTTATCATGTGTTGCACGGCACTATTTCTCCGCTAGACGGAATAGGTCCTAACGACATAAATATAAAAGGTTTATTAAAAAGAATAAGCGAGAGTGACGTTAAAGAAGTTATAATGGCAACTAACCCAGACGTTGAGGGCGAAGCCACCGCTATGTATATTACAGGGCTAATTAAACCCTTGGGCGTCAAAGTAAGTAGGCTTGCGCACGGGATACCCGTTGGTACCGACTTAGAGTATGCCGACGAAGTTAGTCTAGCGCGCGCTTTCGTTGATAGAAAAATATTATAGGAATATAGAATATGAAAATTTCCGTATTAGGTTGCGGAAGATGGGGCTCTTTTATCGGCTGGTATTTATCAGGGCTAAACAACGAGGTATGTCAATGGGGCATAGAAGGGCATCACTCTTTCGACGTGTTAAAAAACACAGGAAAAAACGAATACGTTACGTTAGATAAAAAAATCAATCTAACTTCTGATTTAGAATACGCCGTAAATAGTGCTGAAACGATAATAATTTCTATTAGCTCTCAAGCACTACGTTCTTTCATGCAAGAAGTTATAAAGTATAACGTTAAAGATAAAATTTTCGTGCTTTGCATGAAAGGGCTAGAAACTGAAACTGGCAAACGTCTTAGCGAAGTACTGGTAGATAGCGGTATAAACCAAGACAATATTGCCGTTTGGTTAGGGCCAGGACATATTCAAGACTTCGTCAACGGATATCCAAATTGCATGCTTATCGACTCGACTAATAAAAATTTAGTCAAACGGTTATGTGACTCTTTTAGAAGCAAGCTTATTCGTTTTTACTACGGGGATGACGTTATAGGAAGCGAGATAGGTGCGGCAGCTAAAAACGTAATGGGAATTGCCGCCGGCATGTTAGAAGGCGGTGGATACACAACGCTTAAAGGTCCACTTATGGCTCGTGGTGCAAGAGAAGTTGCAAGGCTTATTAAGGCTATGGGCGGAAACGAACTTTCCGCATATGGCTTGTGCCACTTGGGTGATTATGAGACCACGCTGTTTTCAAACTTTTCAAACAATAAGCGTTTTGGTATGGCGTTTGTAAAGGGTGAAAGTTTTAATAAACTTGCAGAAGGAGTGGCAACGGCAAAAGCGATGAAGTATCTAGGAGAAAAATACAACGTTGATTTACCGATAACTAACGCAATATACACGATTATTTGCGACAAAAAAGACCCAATGACCGTTTTGCTTAGCTTGTTTTCAAGAAGTACAAGAAAAGAATTTTAATAAAAAACGCCTAAAAATTTAGGCGTTTTTTTGATTAATAGTTTTGAATTATATCTAGAGCGGATTGTTTTATTCGCTCTTTTAAATTTTGTGGTTCTAATACCTTTATGCCGTTACCGTAACTCATAATCTTAGAAACCAACCCGTCGTCGTAGGGGAGTTTACACGAAGCCATGTGTTTATTTTTAATAACGCTAACGTTCTCTATCCCAAGCCATTCTTCAACGTCCGATAAAACGTTTTTAGAAATTTCCATAACCACGTCGATTGTGTCAAAGGAATTGTTCCAGAAATCAAGGGGCATTTCTTCGTTGTTAATCTCTTTCCGTAAAAATTTAGTTTTTTGAATGGTTGCGCTTTCTATACGACCAGTCTTAAAAAACCTGAACTCATTTCTTAAGTTACAATAAGCGTACACGTACCAAAGCCCTTGCTTAAACACTAAAACGTGTGGGTCAATCAACCTTTCGGTAATACTTCCGTTTCTGTCGTGGTATTTAATAAGCAATTGAAGATTATCTTCGATACACTGTTGAATAACTTTTAGTTTCGTTTTATAACCCACGGCATCGCCCCAGGGACCACCGTCAATTACTAAGTTACCGCTTTTAAGGTTAATAGCGTTAAATTCGTGTTTTGAAACGGCTTTAAGCTTGGTTATAACACTGCTTATAAACTTACTTTCAACGCCGTTATTAATGGCTTCTAGAGTAGATATTATTTGGGAATACTCTTTTTCGCTAAAATAGGTTGAAGAAAGTTTGTACGTGTCCACAATAGAAAAACCACCGTTGTTTCCACGCACGGTGTATATAGGCACACCTGCTAGTTCCAAAGAATTTATATATCTATAAATAGACCTAACGCTTACTTCATATTTTTCGGCAAGGTAAGATGCTTTAACGCATTTTTTTGCAAGAAGCTCTAATAAAATCGATACCATAATTTCAAATTTCATAATAATAATTCTCCTTAATTCGTATTTTAAAATAAATATTAATTAATGTCAACGAATTTAATAAAAGTTTTTTAAGTTGACACCCGTATGTCAAAAAAGTGGCTTAATATATAGTTGTTCGGAGGGAAAAGTATGTTAGAAATAATTATGAGATTGTTTTTTAAAAAGAAAAATAGCGCGTTAACTTTCAGGGCTAAAAACCGAGAAAGAACAAACGACGCTATAATAATTGAATATAAAAAAACGGAGCTTAGCAAATATTTTGAAGACGTTAAAGGACTAAATAAAACGCATTGTTACTACGCTACTTCTTTGCCTGCTCGTAAATTATTCGAGAAATCTGCCTACTCTTATCAGTCACGGGGAAACGAGCGAAAAGATGCTCTAGATTATGACGGTTTTCGTACGCGCAGGTAACGTAATTATATAATGAATAGGGCGTTATGGCGTTTTGTTCAAGAACGCTAACAAGCCCTAATTTTTGAAAGTAAAGGGCATTTACTAATTGATCACCACGCGATTGGTCTTTAGGTAGCGGTATTAGAACGCAAGGTATTTTTAGCGCTAAAAGTTCAAACAATACGTTAGAGCCTGCCCTTGACACGCATACCGAACATACTGCGTATGCTTTTTCAATTTCGTGTGTGTATTCTATTTGTAGATAGTTTTTTTCAATAATAGAATTATCTAAATTACCTTTTCCACACACGTGTAAAACGTTAAATTTTTTTAACAGTTCGGGTAAACACTCTCTCACGACTTGGTTGATTTTTTTAGAGCCTTGACTTCCGCCTAAAACAAGAAGGACGGGCTTTTTGTTTTTAAAAGAAAAAGTATTCTCCGCTAAAGTTTTATTAACGTTAAAAATCTCGCTTCTAATAGGTGGGCCGACGTATTCGCCGTTTTTTATCGTTTTTGCCGTTTCAGGAAAAGAAGTTAAAATTTTGTTGCAAAATTTTTGTGATATTTTATTTGCTAGGCCAACTGTAAAATCACTTTCATGAGCCACGATAGGAATGTTTCTATTTTTTCCCGCAATAACCGTTGGGATTGATACGTATCCGCCTTTAGAAAATATTACGTCGGGTTTAATTTTATCTAAAATTTCCCCCGCGCTAATTATCCCCGATAATAACACAAAAGGAATTTTAAGGTTTGAAAAATCAAACTTTCTTTTAAGTTTACAACATGGCACTGAAAAATAAGTAATTTTTTCTTTTTCAATTATTTCTTTTTCAATACCGTTTTTGCTACCTATATAATAAATTTTATCAAAGTGCGTTTTTAGATAGGGCAAAATTGCAAGGTGGGGGATACAGTGCCCTGCAGTTCCGCCACCGGTTAAAACGATAGAACTCATATAATATTTATATGCGTAACAACTGTTAAAGTTATACAATAGTAAAATATAAAAAAGGCGCAACTTTTCGTTGCGCCTTTAATAGCATTTAATTATTCTTCGTCTTTGCCAAAGTCTTGAACTTCACCATATTCGTAATCGCTTTCTTCGGGTTGGTTTTCAGTTTCTTCGTTTAAGATTTCTACCTCTTCTTCAACAACTTCCTCTTCTTCAGTAGGTGGTGTTTCCTCGCTGTCTTCAACAGTTTTTTCTTTGTTTTGTTTTATAGCTTTAGCGGTAGAATATCTACTTCTTACTTTGTAGTGAGACTTAGCGTCGCTTGCGTTTGCTTTACGTTTAAGAATAAACCTCTTAACAAATAGCATTACTAACGCTAATAATAACGCAACGCTTAGCAAGATAGACGAGAACGACATCCAGAAAGTAGAAGCGTCAACCGTTCCCGTGCATCCCGAACCAGTAGGTTCAGCAGGAAGCGAGTTGTAGGGGTTGTATACGATAGGATCGATAGAGTTAAATATGCCGTATACAACTTTGTCAGATTTAACCCAAACGTATTTAGAAACGTAAGAGACTTGCGAGTCGGGATATTGCGAGTTAAAGGTTTCTTCTTGTTCGGTTAATACTTGTCTATATAATCCTGCTTCAGTTGGAACAACGCCGTATAAAACGCTTTCGTTATTAGTGAATGTATTAACCCAAGTGTTTCCTTCAACGTCAGTATGTTCAACGAACGCCTCCATCGTAGAAACTTGTATATCATCAACGTAAATCATGCCTTGAGAAGCGGTTGCTAAAGAGCCGTCTCTTCCACCGTTCCAGAATTCCAAACGGAATTTCTTTTCGGTAACACCGGTTGCAACGTAGAAAGTAACGGTTGCCCAGTCGTCATCGCCTAAAACGTTTTTATCTACAGTTAATTCGAAAAGGTTATTCGAATATTCGTCTCCGTTGCTAACGTAACTATAACCGTCGGTATTAGAAGTGAAAGTGTCTAACTCTAAAACGTTTTTAACGTCACCAACAACGTTAACCAAATATATGAAAGCTTTAGCATCGCCAATAGTTCTTACTTTTAGTGAAACTTTTGCGAAAGAGTTGCTTTCAACGGTTAAAGTCGAACCAATAAAGCCGTAAGAAGAAGCTTCTTTATTGTAGATCATAACGGGTTGCAAGTTCTTTTCAGCGGTATATAATCCGTTAAGAGAAGTGCCGATTGCCGTTTTAATATCAGCAGAATAGCCGTTTATATATTTTGTATTAATTAAGCCTGCAAAGTTACCGTCTTTACCGTTTGCGCTTCTAGTGTTGGTTAAATAATTTGTGTTTGAAGTTGAAAGGAAAGCGCTGTCAGAAGTAATGCCGGTGTATCCTTTAACGTTAACGGGGTAGTCTACGATTTTACCAAACTCGCTGAGGGCAGGGGCAAGGTTAAAGGTTTCCGAAGAAGAAGTGTCGGTGTAATCTTCGGTTGAACCAGAATATAACGTAGTAATGTTAGACGCAGTGTTTGAAAGGAAATTATATACTGCGTAGTTTTCAGTCTCAACGTCGGTTGAGTTACCGAAAGAGTCAACTTCGAATTGAGTTGATTGTCCACTTGCATATTGTAAGTTTTGGATAGTAACAGTACCCGTTGCATAGTTGTCTTGAACTCTATCGTTAACGTCGGTCGGGCCAACTACAATAACTAGATAGAAGGGTCTAGCGCTACCTGTCTTAAAGTTGTTTTTAATTATAAGTCTGCATAATTTTTCTTCACCAACTTCGGTAAAAGTAATGGCGTTAGTAACGTTTTTCTCATCAACTCCGTTATCGTCGTAAACGTAAACGGTAATACCTTTTCTATCGAAAGAAGAAAGGTTGTTCTTTAAATTGAATGAAACGAAACAATATTCGTTAGGTTTAACGTTAAAAGCAGGGTTAGTTAAAGTAATGGTGTAACTTGCTTTAACTAGTTGTAAAGTGTATTCGCTGGTGGTTTTAGTAAGTTCATTAGCCGAACTTCCGTTAAATTTACCAACGTTTCCAGCACCCGAAGTGGTGTAGTTTGCCGATATTGAAGATGCCAAATCAAGAGTATTGAAATATCCGTTTGCATAATCAAAAGTCATATCGATAGCAAACGATTTGTCGTTATTTACGTTAACTAAGGTTTTTTCGTCGCTATTAAACTCTATGTTGGTTGCTGTTAATGATTGCGTTGCCGAAAGATAATCGGCTTCATCAATCTTTTCAAAAACTACGTTGTCGAAATAAGCGGTACCTTCGGTAAAGTCTGAAGTCATATTTTTACCGTTACCAAAGCCTAAGCCAAGTTGTACGTCGTATGAAGTGACAAATTCTTTGTCGCCCTTAATGTATATGGTATAGGTGGTCCACTCGGTATCTTTTATGCCGTAGATAGCGTAGGGAGCAAGTTCAGTAGCGTCTATGGTTGGGGTAACCTTAACGTTAGCGCCACCTTTATTGCTTTCGTTGAACGAAAGATTTGCGGTTTTAACTGAAACGGTTAATTTACCATATTCACCGGCGGTAAGTGCAACGGAAGTCGAAGCCGTTATTCTTTGTGCTGTACCTTCGTTGTACTTAGCATAGTTGTTGATCATCAAAACTTTTGAGCCTTCAGAACCCGTTGGAACACCAGGGGACGTAAAGTTTTGAGCAATTTTTGCTTTAATTTCACTTTCTTCAGTTTCGGTGATGCCGTATTTAGCAACTGCGTATTTTTTAAAATCGGAATCTTTGTATAGATAATTAATCAATTCAGTCCACGCTGAATCGGTTGTTTTGATTATACCCGAATTAACACGAGAAGTATCGGCAGAGTTTTCAGCAACAACAGAAGACCAACCGGTTATGGAACTAATCTTCGGGAAATCGTCGTCATCTAAAGTATAACTGCCGTATTCAAAAGAACCGTTTTTCAAAATAGCGGTATCGTTTTCCGTTTTAGAAAACTTATCGTCGTTTTTAGTCGACGGTGACGCGCACGCCGAACAGAACAACAACAAAACGCTAAGAATGAAACAGATGGTTAGCGTAAAGATTGAACGTTTTTTCATTTTAATAAACTTTGCATTGTTAGTCATAAATCACCTATTAAAAAAACGAAATTAATTGTATCTTTTATATAAATTTTAAACTATAAAAGCATAATTTAAAACATTATACATTATTTTTAACTTAAAATCAACCCTAATTATCAATAAAAGTAGAGAAAAAGCAAATTTTTTTGGCGTATTAAACCAAAATTTTTTCAAATACTAACTTCTATGAGTGAAAAAAAGTTAAAAAAAGAAAACTTAACCCAAAAACTAATCGCAATATTAACCGGTGCCGTCGCGGGTCTAATTAACGGATTGTTTGGTGGCGGTGGTGGAATGATTGTCGTTCCTATGCTAATTTTCCTATTAAAACGAGAGACAAAAAAGGCGCATGCTACTGCAATTTTAATAATTTTACCTTTATCAATATTAAGCGGGATTTTATATATTTGGTACGGTAACTTAAAAATAGAAACTGGTTTACCAGTCGCGTTAGGTGTTGTTGCGGGTGGAATAATAGGCGCTCTGACGCTAAAAAAATTATCGTCAAAATGGATAGTTTTAATTTTTTCACTAGTAATGATTTTTGCAGGCGCAAAAATGTTATTTTTCTAAGGAGATATATGGAGTTTTTGTATTTTGTATTAGCAGGACTTTTAGGTGGAGTTTTAGGTGGAATGGGAATGGGTGGCGGAACGGTTTTGATATCACTATTAAACATTTTTTATTCGGTTGGTCAACATAATGCACAGGCAATAAATTTAGTTAGTTTTATTCCAATGGCGGTGGTAGCCTTAATTATTCATATAAAAAATAAATTAGTCGAGTTTAAGGACGTAATTTTTATAATACTTTCCGGGTTGTTAACGTGTGTAATAGGGTGTGTTATCGCGCAACAAATTACGGGAGAAATTCTAAAAAAAATTTTTGGTGGATTTTTAATTTTATTATCGATTTTTCAGGTTGTTTTTACCTTTTTAGGAAAAACCGAATAAAATTTTTATGCAAAAACACTAAAATATTAGATAAAAAAGGTATTAAGTATTTGCAAAAAACATTAATAAATCGCTAAAAAATAATCAATTTAATAGAAATTGAATAAAATCAAAATAATTTTGAAAAAAATATTTGTAAAATTTGCACAAAATTTAAAAAAACGACTGTACAAAACAAAAAAACCGTGTTAAAATATGATTAATTCTAATAAAAGAGGGTAAAAGACTTGGAAAAAATAGCAATAATAGATTTAGGCTCAAATACTGCAAGGCTCTTGCTTATTGAAGTAAAAGAAAACGGTCATTTTCAAATAATTGACCAACTTAAAGAAGCCCCCAGACTTGGCGAAGAAATGGAAAGAGACGGGTTTCTTAAACCCCAAAGGATACAAGAAACAATACGTGTTTTAAAAATGTTCCGCAAGCTTTGTGACGCAAACGGAATAGAAAGAATTATAGCTGTGGCAACCGCGGCAGTTCGTCGTGCAAAAAATCAACGCAGTTTTTTAGACGAAGTTTCGGCAACTTGTGGCATTAAACTTCGTGTTTTAAGCGCGGAAGAAGAGGCGATGTACGTATATCGTGGCGTTATAAACACTATGGACGTTCCTAAAGGAATTATTTTAGAAATCGGTGGCGGTAGCACGAAAATCGTTTATTACAATAGACGTAATCTACTTAATTACGAAACTTTGCCTTTCGGCGCAATAACTTTAACCGAATTATTTAAAAACGACGGATTAACACCCGATCAGCAAGCAGTAAAGGTTGAAGAATTCTTTACCGAACAATTAAAAAAGGTAGAATGGCTTAAAGACGTTGATCCCGAAGCGCAAATGATAGGCGTTGGCGGTTCTTTCCGTAATATTTGCCGTATGACTAAGATTATGAAAAAATATCCGCTTCGCGCAATACATAATTACGTAGTCAACGACAACGATTTTAACCACGTTTACGACTTAATCAAGGGGCTTGACTTAGATAGAAAGAAAAAAATCAAAGGTTTATCAATAGGCAGAGCGGATATTTTACCTAGCGCGTTAGCTGCTATTTCTGCTTTTAAGAAATATATGAACCTTGGCAACGTTATAATAAGCGCAAGTGGTTTAAGAACGGGTATATTGTTTAACTATGCCGTTCCGCAAACTTTGGACAAGCCTATTACCGATGTTTTGTCGTATAGTTTGAACACGTTAACCGATTTTTACGGTTGTAATCAAGCGCACACCAACCACGTTGTTAACTTAGCCGTTCAACTATTTAAACAACTAAGAGTTTTGCACAAATTCCCACGTCAATATCTTAAGATATTGAAAGTTGCCGCACATATGTACGAAACGGGTAGGACAGTTGGTTTTTATAACTTTGAAAAACATAGCGGATATATCGTGTTGAACGCGCAAATTAACGGTATTAGTCATAGAGATTTGGTTATGGCTTCATTCGTGGTTTCGTCTTCGGCAATAGAAGATATTAACCTAATTGACTGGGCAAGATATCGCGACTTGGTTGGTGATGAAGATATAGATGCTGTTAAAAAAATGGGCGTTATGCTACGTTTGGCGGACAGTTTTGATAGAAGTTTATCTTCGGTAGTTAGTGGTATCAATTGCGATATTTTGGGCGATTCCGTTATAATGAAAACGGAAGTTGAAGGGGACGCTTCGTTAGAACTTAATTCTGCAATACAAATAAGCGCAGATTTTAGAAAGATATTCAAAAAGAATTTAGAAATATTATAGTTTCAATTTATCCGACGCTGTGTTTATATCGGCGTCGGTTTTAAATTAAGAAGTTGGAGAAAGAAAATTGGAAAAATTAGCAATTGATTTTGATAGTTTAACTACGAATATTTTTAAGGTCGGCAGTGGTATGGTTTTAAGCGAACCAACCGTTGTTGCCGTTAATACAACGGATAAAAATCAAATAAAGGCTTACGGACAAGAAGCAAAAAAACTTATAGGCAAAACCGCCGAAAAAACGAAAACGGTTTTTCCTGTGTTTGAAGGTGAAATAGTAAACGAAGAATCGGCAATTAAACTACTCAATTATTTTTTGAAAAAAGTTGGCGTAACAAGTAGATTATTTGGCGTTCACGCCGTTTTTGGCGTACCATGCGGTATAACGGGCGATCTATTGTTAAAATATGAAAACGTTGCTAAATCGGCAGGTATTAATAAAGTGTACTTTGTAGAAGCGCCTATTTTATCCGCCTTAGGTCAACGTGTTCCGCTCAACGATTTTAGTCCTTGTTTCGTAATAGATATGGCAGGTGGAACAACAAACGTTGCCGTTTTATCATTAGACGGTATAATAGCAGGTTTTTCAGTTAACGTAGGCGTTAATAAAATTTGTACCGACCTTATAGATTATATTGCCGAAGTATACGGCGTTCAAATCGGTCTTTTAACAGCAGAACGCATAAAGAACGAAATAGGTTCTCTTTCCGATGACGACGGGCTTTCAACACTCGTTCACGGTAGGGACGCTAAAACGGGCACACCGCGTGCAATTTCAATAAAAGCGGTGGATATACTAACTCCGATAAAAAAATATTACGATAAAATAATCGGTTTGGCAAAAGAATTGCTTGTTAAACTCCCGCCCGAAGTATCCGCAGAGATTAGGAAATCAGGTTTGTATCTATCGGGGGCAGGTGTTAAAGTGTACGATATTGAAAGGTATTTTTCCAACGAATTTTCGATGAAAATCAACGTTGCCGAAAACGCCGATATGTCAGTCGCCTTGGGTGGCGGTATCGCGATAGGCAACACTCAATTACTTAAAAAAATATCAGTTAAAACGAAATAGAAACGGCAAACGACATAAAACCGCACGTTTTTGAAAAGAAAGTCAAAACGTGCGGTGTTTTTTTATTATAATCAAAAAAAAGGAGATAAAATGGCTAGAAAAATCGGTATAACTTCGGGAAAAGGCGGTGTTGGAAAAACCACTTTGACCGCAAATTTGGGTAAAGCACTTGCAAAACTTGGCAAAAGGGTCGTTCTTGTAGATATTGATTTTGGTCTTAATAATTTAGACGTCGTAATGGGCGTAGAAAATAGAGTAGTGTACGACATCTTTGACGTTTTAGACGGAAGGTGCAGAATAAAGCAAGCGTTAGTTGAAGATAGATTTAGAAAAAACCTGTTCGTTTTGCCAAGCAATTCTTTTCAAGGCGACTATAACGTTACGGGGCAAAACGTCAAGTTAATTATTGAAAGTTTATCGCCCGTGTTTGACTACGTTTTATTAGACTGCCCTGCGGGGATAGACTTAGGGTTTCATAGAGCAGTATCTTGTGCGGATAGCGCAATAGTAGTAATCACCCCAAACGCAACGAGTTTAAGAGACGCCGACAAGGTCATTTCGATATTAAAAAGTTACAAATTAGACCAAACTAATATCGTTATTAATCGAGCAAGGGGGGATTTAATCGTTGCCGAAAAAATGATGAGCCCCGCCGACGTTGAAAGCCTATTAAAAACTGATTTGATAGGCGTGCTTCCCGAAGAAGATAGCGTTTTTTTGTCTAGTGGTAATAAACTTCCTAAAAATACGCAGTCGTATCTGGCGTATAAATTATTAGCGGAGAATATCGTTAACGGCAGTAAAAAAATATTTAACGTTTCTAGTCGGTACAGTGGCTTTTTAGGTAGTATTAGAAGGAGTTTGAGAAAATCAGTATGAAAAACAGCTTAGAAGTATCAAGAATTAAGGGCATAATTGAAAACGATAGACTGTCTATAAACGAAGGATTTCATACGTTAATTTTGAACGATTTGACAAATTTACTTAGCGATTTTTTTGAACTAAAAAATCTTCCTAGTATAGAAATACGTAGAGAAAACGAAGCGATAAACATAACGGTTTGCGCCACTGCTCTAAGAATAAAAAGCGTTTCGTTTTTGCCTAACGAACAATAAAAAAACACAGCGTATAACCATTGAAAACTAAAGTTAAAAAGTTCGAGTTTGCTTAACTAAATTTTACATTTTCATTGACAAAAAAAGTAATACACTGTATAATTAAAAATACGGCAATATTTATTTTTTAGGAGATGAAAAATGGTTGATAAATATTATTTAGCAATAGACATCGGCGCTTCAAGTGGTAGACACATTTTAGGCTACGTTGAAGACGGAGTTATGAAACTTGAAGAGATATATCGTTTTAAGAACGGTGGCATTCAAAAAGACGGCGGTATTTTTTGGGACGATAAGCACTTGTTTGAAAGTATAATAGCAGGTCTTAAAAAGTGTGCCGAATTAGGCAAAATTCCAACAAGCATCGGTATAGATACTTGGGGTGTTGACTACGCGTTATTAGATGAAAACGATAATTTGATTGACGGTATCTATTGTTATAGGGATACTAGAACGCAAGCGGTTATGGACGAAGTTCATGAAATAATCCCTGAAGACGTTATGTACGAAAGAACGGGCGTTCAAAAACAAGTTTTCAACACGGTTTATCAACTATATTGCGATAAAAAGTCGGGTAAACTAGCAAAGGCAAAAACTTTTTTGATGGTTCCCGATTACTTCCATTATTTATTAACGGGAATTAAGAAAAACGAATATACTAACGCTTCAACCACGGGCTTATTAAACGCAAAAACTCGTGATTGGGACTATGATTGTATTAAAAAATTAGGTTATAACGAAGACTTGTTTAAGCCTTTATGTTTGCCGTCGACAGTCGTTGGAGATTTGAAACCCGAAATTCAACAAGCGGTAGGTTTCAATGCGAAAGTTATTCTTCCTGCAACACACGATACTGCAAGTGCGGTTATGGCAGTTCCTACCGAAGGTATGCCTTTGTACATATCAAGTGGTACTTGGTCGTTAGTTGGCATTGAAACTCAAAAAGAAAACACTTCTAAACAAGCAAAAGAAGCAAGCTTTACTAACGAAGGCGGATATAACAAGAGCGTTAGATTTTTAAAGAACATTATGGGACTTTGGATGATTCAATGCACCAAAAAAGAGTTTGACGATAAATACAGTTTCGTTGACTTTGCAAACCTTGCTAGTGAAGTTAAGGGTTTTGATAGTATAGTTGACGTAAACGATTTATCCTTCTTTGCGCCAAAGAGTATGATAACCGCAATAAAAGAATATTGCAAAAAAACCAACCAAAAAGTTCCGGAAACAGCGGGCGAGATAGCGCTTTGTATATACCAAAGCCTTGCGAAGTGTTATGCTGAAACTTTTGAAGGAATTGAAGAAATAACTGGTGAAAAATTTAGTGAAATAAATATCGTTGGTGGTGGCTGTCAAAACGTGCTATTAAATAAGTTAACTGCACAATGGTCTAAGAGAAAGGTGGTTACCGGTCCGGTAGAGGCAACTGCAACGGGTAACTTGTTGTCGCAAATGCTTTCGACAGGTGAAATTAAATCGCTATCAGAGGGAAAACGTCTAATAAAGAAGTCGTTTGAAATAAAAGAAATAAATTGTTAAACGTTAAGCCGTTGCCGTTTGGCAACGGCTTAAAAAAATAAAAATGCAAGAAAAATATTTAACGATAAAAAATCAGGTGGAAAAGACCATCGTTATAGAGCGTTCTAAATTTATATGCAAGATAAAAAGCGTTGATACTGAAGAACAAGCGAAAGAGTTTGTTAACGAAATAAAAGCCTTGCATCCTTTTGCTACGCACAATTGTTATGCATACCATATTTCAACACCTGAATTAAAACAAAAATTTTCTGATGATGGTGAACCCCAAGGCACAGCGGGTCTACCTATGCTAGAAGCCTTAAAAAACAAGGGATTAACTAACGTTTGCGCGGTTGTTACTAGGTATTTTGGCGGTATTAAATTAGGTGCGGGTGGGCTCGTTAGGGCGTACTCTTCATCAGTAAGCGAAACTATAACTAGCGATAATATTATTGCTTATGAAAAATGCTTGATATTATCTTTTAGCGTTGAATACGACGGGTATTCAAAGATATTATCTATAGCCCAAGATTCTAACGTATCGATAGTCAAAACGGAGTTTAATGATAAAATTGATATAAAAGTTGCTATTTCTAAGCCGTTTTATAACAAATTTGTTGAGATTTTAGCAGACGTTTTCAAGGGGAAAATATCTCACGAAGTACTCGGTGAAGACTTTTTTAGCGTAGGTGAAAAAAATTGATTATAACCAAAATTTCGGTCCAAGAAAAAAATAAAGAATATTGTAACGTTTTTTTAGACGATAACTATGCCTTTTCTTTGTCGTTAGAACAGGTTATTTTGTTAAGGCTAAAAGTCGGGAATGAAGTTAGCAAGAAAGACGTTAAAGATATTATACTTAAATCAGAGATAGAAAAGGCAAAAAATCTTGCGATAAAATATCTTTCAAAATACTTAAAAACGAAAAAAGAAATTAAAGAATATTTAACTAAAAAAGGTTTTGAATATATAGTTGTTCGCGAAGTTATAGATAAACTTATAGAATACTCGCTAATAGACGACCTGTCTTACTCTAAAAAATTCATAGAAGCGAATTCAAGAACGCAAGGCAAGCGCATGATAGAATACAAACTTATGATGAAAGGTGTAAGTAAAGATATAATAGCTTGCGCCTATTCACAAGTTGAAGTAGACGAGACGGACGGGGCGATAAATTTAGCAAAAAAACATTTAAGAAACAAAGAGTTAACTAGAGAAAATCTTTCAAAAACCTACAAATATTTAGTAGGTAAAGGTTTTTCATACGAGCAAGCCGAAAGTGCGATAAATTATTTTAAGGAGCAGTAATGGAACGAGTTTTAACCGTAGAGCAAATGCGTGAGGCGGATAGATATTCAATAGAAACGCTTAAAATTGAAGAAAACGAGTTGATTGAACGCGCCGGTCTTGCAGTCGCTGAGGAAATTTTTTTAAGATTTAAGGGCGGTAGAGTTCTGGTTTGCTTAGGGAAAGGTAACAACGGTAAAGACGGAAAGGTCGTTGCAAGGCACTTGAGATTAAGACACGGCTTTTCGGTTAAAATTTTTTCAATAAAAGAAAAGAATTTTAACGTTTTTGATAATAAATTTGATATCGTAGTTGATTGTTTGTTCGGTACAGGCTTAAATAGAGAGTTAAAGGACGAAGACTTGCTTGCGGTTGAAAAGATTAACAAAAGTAATGCTTACGTGGTCTCGTGTGATATACCAAGCGGGCTAAATGGTAATAATGGTATGCATTATCCAAAGTGTGTTAAAGCAAATTTAACTATTGCAATCCAGGACTATAAAATAGGGCATTTTATAAACGACGGCATCGACCACGTTGGTGAACTAATAGTCAAAGATATAGGTATAAGTATTTGGGATGAACGTTTTATATTTAAGCTAGAAGATAAGGACGTTGCGCCACTTTTTGAAAGCCGAAAAAGAAACGTCAATAAAGGCAATTTCGGTAAAGTTTGTATTTTTGGTGGTAGCGTTAATTTTACGGGGAGCGTACTATTGTCGCTTAACGCACTAACCGCACTTAAAACGGGTGTTGGATACGCTAATTTAACCGTTCCAAAAAGTTTACTAAAAGGATATATAGGGCTAAACCCCGAATGTACTTTGTCGCCTTACAAGGATATACGCGGAATAGTTGCTTTTGATAAAAAGGCGCTAGAAAAGATTTGTAATTATCAAACTATCGCTCTTGGAATGGGCATGGGGAATAGTAAAAACGTTTATAAAATAATTAAGTTTTTACTTGAGAACTATAATGGAAATTTATTAATAGATGCCTACGGACTTAACGCCCTTTCTAAATATGGCGTAGAGATATTAAAGAACAAAAAATGTAACGTTATATTAACACCACACGTTGCCGAGTTTTCTCGATTAATAAATAAAAATAAAAGTTTAATTGTTTGCGAACAAGTATCGCTTGCCCAAAAATTTGCCAAAAATTACGGCGTAACTTTGGTATTAAAAAACGCCGTTAGCGTTATTACCGACGGCGAAGAAACTTACATCAATACGACAGGATGTTCAGCACTCGCAAAAGCTGGTAGCGGTGACGTACTAAGTGGCGTTATTAGTGGCATAGTTGCAAGGTCTGGTTATTCGGTTAAAAACGTGGCGTCCGCATCTTACGTATTTGGCTTGGCGGGTGAGATTGCTTGTAAAGAGCAAAGTAACGAGTATACCGTTACTGCAAGCGACGTTATAAATTGTTTGGCAAAGGCAGTAAAAAAGATTAAAAACAATTAGTAATAACCAAGTCCGTTGCTAAATATCAAAATTGCAACGTAAATATTTGTTGCAATTAACAGTGGCATAATAATCATTAAAAATAAACTTTTAGTTCGGTATTTAAAAATAAACATAAATGCAAAAATGCCGATAGCCCCACCAAGAAGTCCGGCAAGAAAAAGTTTGCCGTCGCCGATTGAAAGGTATTCGTTGTTATTTTCTCGTTCTTTTTTTTGGAAACGCAACATAAGAACGCCGTAAAAATTGATAGCAAGAACGTAGGTTATAATTAAAACGTAAATTAGAACTGGCATTACACACCTTATATATACAATATTTTGCGCAAAACACGAAAAATTATAAATAAGCTTGCTATATATAGGTGAAATATGTTATAATAAAAGAAAAAAGGTGTCAAAAAGATGAAATGTATTTATTGCGGATGTCTCGAAAGCAAAGTTGTGGATTCTCGTTCGGCTGAAGAAGGGACGATAATACGCCGTCGTCGTGAATGTTTGAATTGCGGTAAACGATTTACAACGTATGAAACTATGGAAACCACCCCGATTTTAGTAGTAAAATCAAGTGGCGCAAGGCAAGTTTTCGATTCAAACAAACTTAAAAACGGCATTATTAAAGCGTGTGAAAAACGCCCTGTTCCAATTTCTCAAATCGACAAGTTGGTTGAAGATATTCAAAAGAAGATATATAATTCTCTAGCCCAAGAAATCAGTAGTAAAGAACTAGGCGAAATGGTTATGGCGGGGCTAAAGAATATCGACGAAGTTGCGTATATAAGATTTGCTTCCGTTTATCGTTCGTTTACTGACGTTACGAGTTTTTTGGCGGAGCTTGAATCAATTGTAAAGAATAAAAAGGATTAAATTTTATGGATAAATGGGATAAAAGATTTATGGATCTTGCTGAAACGGTTGCAGAGTGGTCTAGTTGCTATCAAGAAAATCGTCACGTTGGCGCGGTAGTGGTTAAAGACAAAAGAATTTTAACAACCGGTTATAACGGCGCGCCTGGTGGAATTGACAGTTGCGCGGAAAGGGGAGAGTGCCTAAGACGTGTTAGGAATATTGCAAGTGGAACTATGCAAGAAGTTTGCTATGCAGTTCACGCAGAACAAAACGCAATTATTCAAGCAGCAAAACTTGGCGTTAGTTTAGAAGGTGCAACTATTTACGTAACCCACCAACCTTGCGTTATTTGTACTAGGATGATAATAAATTCAGGAATAAAAAAAGTAATTTACAAAAACGGTTACCCAGATGATTTTGCGTTAGAACTATTTAAGCAATCAGACGTTAAGATTATCAAATTTTCGGATTTATAGATTTAAGAGATTGATATTATAGGTGCTTAGGGAACGATTTTAAAACGCTAATATTGTTTGTTGTAATGAATAAAAACAATCAGTTTGTAGTAGAAATAATGCTCATAGCTTCTATTTTGCAAAAAAATAGAAATTAAATTAAAAAACAGGTTAAATCTGCTTGTCAAAAAACAAAAAATAAGTTAGAATATATTGTGCTGAAACGTTTCGGCACAATATTTTTAATTAAAAAACTTGGCGGTCTTGGGCGAAGCAATCGTAGCGATAGCGGAGATTCAAACCGTTTGGGAACGGTTTTCATAAAAACAAACAACAACTAAATAAAAAAATACGGAGAGTTATCGAAGCGGTCATAACGAGGCGGTCTTGAAAACCGTTTGGGTGCAAGCCCACGGGGGTTCGAATCCCTCACTCTCCGCCAAGAGCAAACAAATCCGAACCCTCGGAGATGTTTGCTTTTTTATTTTAAATTTTATGCCGTGAAAGGT
>CAJGCK010000001.1 GCA_904501795.1 uncultured Clostridia bacterium | reverse complement strand
TTATCCTTGTCGTTAATTTCGTTTCCTTTATTAAAAATAGTTTCTTTTGCAGATTGATATATATGTCCAAAGAGAAAAGGGTCATCAATTACTTTTTCTGTTTGTTTTTTTAGTTCTAGAAGATGTTGTATTTTTGTTGTAACAATAACTACTATTGCACTACAAGAAATACCGACACATATATTTATTGCTAATGCAACCCATTTTTCATTTTTTTCGTTAATTTGAATTGTGTTCAACAAAAAACTTGCCCCTAACAAAACAAATGAAACTATAATAGAAACCCAAAATGTATATTTATATACTTTCATTATTTCTCCTTTGTTATTTTATATTTAATTCATAAAGCATGTTATCATTAGTTATTTCCTATACCAAAAATGCGACGCATATGTACTTTCAAGATAATTTGCGTTTAGTGTCGGATTAGTAATGTCGACAACTATTCCACCTTCCTTGTTTTTGAATTCATTTTGATTTTGAGTCCTGTACCAAGAATTCAAAACATCAAATACAATACTTTCTAATCTAACGCATTTTTGAAATGCAAAAAAATATATTCTCTCCAAACTATTTGGTAGAATTATTTCAGTAAGCCCAGAGCAATTATAAAATGAAGAAGCACCAATAGTATTTAATTTATCGTTGAATACAACATCTTCAAGACCGACACAATTTGCAAAAGCATATGGTGAAATAGCTTCAACATTCGCCCCTATGGTAAGGTGTGTTAATTTTGTACATCCGATAAATGCATATTCACCAACGTTAACAACGTTGTTCGGAACAACAAAGGCAATATCTGTTTTGCCATTAGCATACTGTATTAATTTTTTCTCATCCTTGCTATAAAGATTACCATCGATTGACTTAAACGATAAATTATCACTTGAAACATTAATGGTGCTTAGTGATTTACAATTTGCAAAAGCACATCTACCGATAGTATCAACGCCACGCCCAATTGCAATACTCACCAAATTATCACAATTATAAAAACTTTCTACACCAATTTCATTTACACTATTAGGTATTATAGCACTTGTAAACATAGAGCAGGAATTAAATGCTTTTTCTCTTATTTCTTTTATAGGTTTATTCCTAAACTCATTAGGAATAACTAATTCTTGATTAGAGTATGTACCTATCCCTGTAATAATGAAATATGACTCATCATTACTCAACTCGTATATGAAATCTTCTGAAAATATTTTTGGCGTATCATTCCCATCTGAATATTTGTTGTTGCATAACAAAACAATACTTACTATTAAAATTATAAAAACACAAATTATTGATAAAGTTTTATATTTTTTCATAATTTTCTCCTGTGTGCAAATTATAACACTTTTTAAAATAAAAAACAATATAATCAGATATTGATTTTATAAATTTGGCACTAGGACGTGTGCTTGTCTTGATACAAGTCGGCTCGATTTTTAGGCAAAAAGTAAAAGCCCTTAAACAAGGATTTAAAAACAAAAGAGCCTAACCCAAACTGAGGTTTGGGTTAGGTCTCTAATGGCGGAGAAGATGGGATTCGAACCCATGTGCCGAAAACTCGACAACTGCATTTCGAGTGCAGCTCGTTATGACCACTTCGATACTTCTCCATGACTTCTTATATATTATACACAAAACCAGTTTGTTTTGCAAATAAATAATAGCACAAATTATTTATAATTGACTTTTTTTCACCGTGGTAGTATAATAATAAAAAAAGCAGGAGATAATAATGCATCCGGATTCTATATTATCGATTTTTGGGCAACAAATATATCTTTACGGTGTTTGTATAGCCGTTGGTATTTTGGCATGTTTTTTTGTTTTGTTTTTTTACGCAAAAAAACGTGGTATCCCTGATAAATTGCAAGATTTTATATTTATTGTAGGAATTGTTGCAATAGCTGTTGGCTTTCTGGCGGCAAAACTGTTTCAAGCGGTATATAACTGGCTTGAGACTGGTGTCTTTAACTTTTATTCGGCAGGAATAACTGCCATGGGTGGTTTTATAGGCGGTGGCGCTACTTTTGTTTTAGTATATTTTGGTATTGGCGCGCTATATTTTAAGGATAAGGAAAAAAATCTTCACGTAAAACATTTTCATACGCTTGCTTTAATTGCGCCGTTATGCATCGTTATTGCGCATGCTTTCGGTAGGATTGGGTGTTTGTTTTCAGGCTGTTGTCACGGGGCGTATTTTGGCTCTTCTTACGTTTTTGGTGGCGTATATATGCGCGCAAGCGATACTGGAATTTGGGGATATTACGTTCCAACTCAGCTTTACGAAGCGATTTTCTTATTTTTACTGTTCTCTATTTTATCAGTAATGTATTTTAAGGGAATAAATCTTACTCACGCCGTATATTTAATTTCTTACGGTGTTTGGCGTATAATTATAGAGATATTTAGGACTGACCCAAGAGGTGCGGCAATATTAGGTCTTGCTCCGTCCCAATGGCAATCTATATTGTTTATTGCTGGTGGTATAGCTATTATAGTTGTTTTTATATTATTAGAAATCCCATTTAAGGAAAAAAGAAAAAGTTAAATACTAAAAAAATTTTAGGTTGCAAAACTTTTGTTTTGCAACCTTTTTTTTGTTCTAAAACGCTGATAGATTAAATATTAATTAATAAATGAATTTTGAATTTTTGCCCAAGAAGTATATTTTTGCGTTAAACGATATTAAGGTTGACAAGCTTTCCGAAATAAGAATTCGAGTTGATTTTCCGGTTAAGTTAAAATACTTAAATGAATACATATATCTTTCTAAAAATGGGTTAACGTTGCTTAGGAACGAGGCTATTATTGCAAGTTGTTTCGATATAGAAGAAATATTGGGATATGCAACTGAAAAATCTATATACGCTTATAACGAAAATATAAAGCAAGGATTTTTGACGTTAAAAAACGGTGTAAGAATAGGTTTGTCTGGAGAATGTGTTTTTGAAAACGGCGCAATTAAAACTATAAAAAATATAAACTCATTAAACGTAAGAATTCCACAAGAGATTTACGGCTGTTCAAACAAAATTTTTGAAAAGATAATTAAGGAAAATTCAGTCTACAATTCATTAATAATATCGCCACCGGCATTTGGAAAAACAACAATATTAAAAGACTTGATACGAAAGTTGAACGAATACGCTAACAACCAAGTATTAGTTATAGATGAGAGAGGGGAATTTTCTTTTGTAAAAGGCGAAAACGTTGATTTGATTACTTATTCTAATAAATTATACGCCTTTGAATACGCGATAAGATCTCTTGCGCCGACAGTAATAATTACGGACGAGCTTAGTGGTGAAAAAGACTGGGAATGTGTTATAAGTGCAAAAAACAGCGGTGTAAAAATAATTGCTTCTTGTCACGGAGAAAGTCTAGATAGTATTAAAAACAAAAAATATTTTAACAAGAACGTTTTTGATAGATATTTTATTTTAGAAAGTTTAAGAAATCCTGGAATCTTAAAGGAAATATATAATAGTGAGTTTGAAAAATTATGAACGTTTTTTTAGGCGTGGTATGTATTGCCTTTTGTGTGTTTTTAGGCTACTTTTTCTCTTATAAATATACCGACAGAAAAAATTTTTACGTAAATTTTTATAATTTTAATCAAAAACTTAAATCGGAAGTCAATTTTACAAAACGAACTCTAATTTCAATGGTAAAAGAATTAGAGGGCAAACAAGATGGATTTAGCAAAGTTATTTACGCAAAGATTATAGACGAAAAGGAAGTAATTATAAAAGAAAATTATTTAACCATTGATGAAAAAAATTCGTTGTACAATTATTTAGATGGACTAGGTAATAGCGATTTTTATACTCAATTAAAGATTTTAGAAAGTATAGACGGCGAGTTAAAAGATAAAAAGGAAAAATCAATCATAGATGAAAAACGTTATAAGATATTATATATAAAACTTGGTTTTCTATGTGGACTAGCAATACTTATTCTTTTATTATAGGAGCACGTGATGGATATAAGCATAATTTTTAAAATTGCGGGAATAGGGTTGATTGTTGCTGTAATAACTCAAATTCTAAAAAAAAGCGATAGAGACGATATGGCGACTATAGTATCAATTGTAGGTCTAATTATAGTGTTAACTTTTGTTATAAATATGATAGGCGACCTGTTTAACACAATAAAAAACATTTTCTTAATATATTAAAATGTTTAAAATAGTACTTGTTTCTATAGTGTGTGCAATATTGATTATATACTTAAAAATAATCAATAAAGAACTATCGAATTTGTGTATAATTATGTCATGCATAATTGTGATTTTTATGCTTCTTGATCATTTCAATAACGTTTATGGGTTTATAAATAAACTTATTGGATTGACAAATTTAGACAATGCTATTGTTAAAACGGTTTTTAAGGCTACTTCAATAGGTTTTGTGTTTGAATTCGGTGCCAACATTATAGAAGATTTTGGAATTAAAAGTTTGGCCAGTAAGGTTGTTTTTGCAGGAAAAATAATTATATTATCTATTTCGATACCAATATTTTATTCTTTGTTAGAGTTGATAGGTGCTTAATTAATTGAAAAAATTTATTATATTAATTCCTTTATTTTTTATAATTTTTAATTTTATTTCTCCTATAAATATCGTTCATGCCGATGCATTAACGGATAATATTACTGAACAGTTAGGAAAAATTGATTTATCCGAGTTAAAAGAGTTTATTGAAAATAATTCGAATAATTTTGGCGACGGGCTTATAATTAACCTTGAAAAAATGATAAAGGGCGAATTTTCGCTAGATTTTAATAGTGTTTTTCAATATATACTTAACTTATTTATTAATTCTTCAAAAAATTCTTTACCTATTTTAATTTCAATTTTTGCAATTGCAATTTTTTGTGGTCTTGTTGAAAGTTTTAAGGGTAGTTTCTTTTCAAATGAAATATCTTCCGTTATATTTTTTGTAGGGATAATAGGGGTTTTATTATTATTTTCAACACAAATTTATGATTTGTATGATAAAACCTTATATTTAATCAATTCAATAAGTACTTTTAATCAAATAGTTTCGCCAATTTTATTAAGCTTAATGATTGCGTCTGGTGGGAACGTTTCGGTAGGGGTGTTTAAGCCTAGCGTCTTTATATTGTCAGGGCTAATTACTCAAATAATAGTTAATGTTGTAATGCCGTTGGTTTTGCTTAGTTGTATTTTTTCTGTAATGAATGAGTTTTCAGACTCAGTAAGGATAAAAAGATTTTCAAACTTTTTTAACAGTTTAATTAAGTGGATAATCGGTCTTACAATAACTGTCTTCGGTTTGTTCGTTACAGTACAGGGTATAGCAAGTGCAACGTTTGACGGAATTTCTATAAAAGCAGTTAAATATGCTATATCTAATTCTATTCCATTAATTGGTGGCTTTTTAAAAGATGGCTTTGACGTTGTGGTTGCAGGAAGCGTTTTGATTAAAAACGCAATAGGCGCTTCTTCGTTAATATATATATTTTCGCTTTTATTGTCGCCATTAATAGAAATAATTGTGTTTTCATTGTTATTAAAGTTTTTATCGGCCTTAATAGAGCCTTTTGCTAACCAAAAGCTTTGTAACGTGTGTGCCGAAGCATCAAAATCAGTAACTTATTTTTTAGTTTGTGTTTTATTTGTGTTTTTTTTGTTTTTTATAGTTGTATTACTAATAATTTTTTCGGCAAATTATATTATTTAGATATGAGAGAATGGGTGATAAGTGTTTTTTCCTTAGTTATGATTTCGGTGCTTTCAGGCTACATTATTCCCGAAGGTAAACTAAACGGCTTTTTAAAGGGATTGTTTTCAATAATAATATCTATTGCTATTGTGTCACCAGTTTTAAAGATTGATTTTTCAAATTTTAGTTTTGAAAACGCGACAGTTGAAATTCCCTTTCAAAAAAATTATATAGAATTTATTTTTGATAAAAAAACCGAATATATAAAAGAGAATGTTGAAAAAGTATTAGAAGGATATGATTGTTTTGAAAGTGTAACCATTGAGTATGAAATCGACAAATTTTATAACTATGTTATAAAAAAAGTAGTTGTAGACTTGAATAATTCGGTTATAAATTCAAACGAAGAGCATATAGATATTATCGAAGACGTTAAAGAAAAAGTTCTCGAGTGTGTTCAAATTGATAAAGAATTAATAAAAGTTGTATAAAATGTTTGAAAAAATAATTCAAGTAATAAAAAACAATAAATTTATTAGAGTTATACTAACGATATTAATAATTGTTTTAATTATTATCACTATATTTATGGTTAGTGTAAAACCTAACAAAAATTTAGAAACGACGGATTACGTTTCCGAGCTAGAATCAAAATTATCTAGTGTATTATCAAACGTAGAAGGTGCGGGAAAAGTTTCGGTGGCAATTACGGTAGAGTCCGGTATGGAAACGGTTGTTGCTATGAAAAAAGTTACTATAACAAACGGGTCGGGAACGGAAACTACTGAAACGCCAATATTAGTTAACGGTAACGTTGTGGTTCTAAAAGAAAAATTTCCAAAAATTATAGGGGTACTTATTGTTGCTGAAGGTGCGAAAAATATAGCGGTATTATCAAAAATTCAGCAAGCTACGGTATCACTACTTGATATAAACGTAAACCAAATTGAAGTATTAACAATGAATTAAAGGAGAACATTATGTCAAAAAAGAAAAAGATTATTATTTTATCATGCATGATCGCTTTATTAGCCGTAACAGCAATATTTAATTTTGTTATTACCGGCGAGCCGAAAGGCACAGAAGACACATTTGTTTCTAGTTCAGCAAATTATTTTACTCAATATAGAGCAGAACGCTATAATACTAGGAACGAAGAGTTGCTTCAATTAGATGCGATAATTGCTTCGGCAAATTCTTCTAACGTGGATGTTAGCGATGCAATAGCATTAAAACAACAACTAACACTAATTACTGAAAGGGAAATGTTGCTAGAAAATTTAATTAAAGCTTACGGATTTGAAGACGTTGTAGTTGTTATAGGTATAGATTCGCAAAACGTAAACGTAATAGCTAAGACACCCGAACTAACACCTGACGACGCTATAAAAATATACACGATAATACAAGAAGAGAATTTAGGGTCGCCTGAAAACGTAAAAATTATTCCTATTTCTTAAAAAACACTATGCAAATTAAATAATTTGTGTTAAAATAGAAGCGTAAAAAATTCTTTTTTGTAAAAAAGGTGAGTTTATGGCGCGTTTCAAAAAATTAATACCTAAAGAAAAAGTTGGCAAAATCGTTTATAGCAGTGGTATTATTGAAAATATCGTTGAGTTAACCGTTACTGAAATAGATGAAGTTGAACTTTGTTCGATAGGTATTGGTGTTGATAAAAATTCGAAAAAGAAACTTATAGACGTAGTTTTTGATAAGAAAGGTGTTCACGTAAACGTTTCGGTTAAAATGGGTATTCAAAACCGTGTTCCCGATATGGCGTTTAAAATACAAGAATCGATAAGACACAATATCGAATCTATGACGGATTATCACGTTCTTAGCGTAAACGTAAACGTAGATGGGTTACTTGATGAAAAAATTGTGTCCGCACGCCCGACCACACAGGAAAATTAAAATGAGAAGTTTAGCAAGAGAAGTTGTTTTTAAGTATATTTTTTCACAGCTCTTCAATCCAGGCGATGAGGAGCTTTTTATTGTTATGTCAAAAGATGCAAAGCTAAACGAAGCTGATTTTTCATTTGCAAACGAACTTTTGTCTTATATCAATAATAACTCTAATAAATATTTAGATGTAATAAAAGATTTATCAATAGGCTACGACTTAAATAGAATATTTTCATCTGATAAATGTGCTCTTATGATAGGTATTGCAGAGTTAGAAAATTATCCTAATACTCCAGTACCTGTTATTGTAGACGAAGCATTAAAACTCGTTTCTAAATATTCGTCTGAAAAAAGCACGGATTTTGTCAATGGAATTCTTGCTAAATACTGTAAAAATATAGGGAGAAATTAGTTATGGCAAAAATTATAAGTGGTAAAGAAATTTCTCAATCAATAAAAGAACAACTAAAAGAAAAAGTAGCTTCTTTTGAAACAAAATTTGGCAGAAAAATAAGCTTAGCGGTTATTTTGGTTGGCGAAAACCCAGCTTCAAAGGTTTACGTTAAAAACAAGATTTTATCAACTGAATACGTTGGGATGAAGTCTTTGGCGTATTATTTGCCTGAGAATTCAACTGAAGAACAGGTTATTGAGCTTGTTAAAACACTTTCTTCCGACAATTCGGTTGATGGAATTTTAGTTCAATTACCACTTCCTAAACATTTATCTGAAAACAATATCTTAAAACATATTGCGCCTGAAAAAGACGTTGATGGATTTTTGCCTGAAAACGTCGGTAAACTTTTATTAGGACAAGAATCTACTATTGCTTGTACTCCATTTGGGGTAATCAAAATGTTAGAGTACGAAGGTATTGACCTTGAAGGTAAGAGTGCTGTTGTCGTTGGTAGAAGTAATATTGTTGGAAAACCTATGGCAATGCTTTTGCTTCAAAAAAATTGCACAGTAACAATTTGTCATAGCAAAACAAAAAACCTTAAAGAAGTTTGCTCTTCAGCCGACGTTTTGGTTGCGGCAATCGGTAGACCAAAATTCATTACTGAAGATATGGTTAAAGATGGCGCAGTTGTTATCGACGTTGGTATAAATAGAACCGAAGCAGGTCTTGTTGGCGACGTTGATTATGAATACGTTTCAAAAAAAGCATCTTTTATAACGCCTGTACCGGGTGGGGTAGGACCAATGACGATTGCTATGTTGCTTGAAAATACTTATTTGTCAGCTTTAAGAAGGGAAGATAATGGAATTTGATAAAAAATTAAATTTTTATATTTCTTATTTTAATGATAAATTAGAAGAATTTTTGAATTCATATTCGAAAAATTGTTTACCCGAACTCGCCGAAATGATAAAATATTCAGTTATTGACGGTGGAAAGAGGGTTAGACCGACGCTTTGTTTGGCAACTGCCGAAACGTTAGGAATTCCCTTAGAAAAGGTTGTGCCTTTATGTCTGGCAAACGAGTTTATACACGCCTATTCTTTAGTTCATGATGATTTGCCTTGCATGGATAACGATGATTATAGGCGTGGCAAGTTGTCTACTCACAAAAAATTTGGCGAAGAACTTGGTGTCCTTTGTGGAGATGCTCTATTAAATCTCGCTATAGAAGTTGCTTTGAGTGGGGAATGTAATGAAAATTATATTAATGCCGTTAAACTATTGTTTGACTATGCTGGAGCGAAGGGCATGATTCTCGGTCAAGTTTTGGACTTGAAAAATGAAAAGAATAGTAACCCAACTAAAGAAGATTTAGAAAACATTTATATAAATAAAACTTCTAAATTGTTGACTGCACCGTTGTTGATGGCGTCTTCTCTTGCAAATCGCGTTTATTTTGATAAGTTAAAAGAGTATGGTTTTCTTTTAGGGTTTATGTTTCAAATTACTGATGATTTTTTAGATTATAAAGGTGATTTTAGTATCATAGGAAAAACCCCTAATAAAGATGAAAAGGCGGATAAATTAACGGCAATTAAAGTTTATGGGGTGGATAAGGCGTTATCTTTATTAGATGAATGTTATTTTAAATGTATTGATTTATTAAAGACGATACCAAATAGTGATTTTTTAATTGAATTTACAAAAAAAATATATAAAAGGAACAAATAAAAACACTTTAACGTGTTTTTATTTTTAATTATGAGATTAGACGTTTATTTGCTTAATAAAAAGGTATTTGAATCAAGGAATAAAGCCCTTAATGCGATTTTAAGGGGGGAGATTTACGTTAACGGCGTTAAAGTTACTAAACCTTCTTATAAAATTGATGAAGAAAATGAAGTTAAAATTGAATATAAGTTTTTAGACAAATTCGTTTCACAAGGTGGATATAAAATGAAAAAAGCCTTAGAAGATTTTAACTTTGATGTTAAAAATTTTATATGTGCTGATTTTGGTGCTAGCACGGGTGGTTTTACAGATTGTTTGTTGCAAAGAGGTGCTAAACTTGTATATGCAATTGATTTGAATGACGATTTGCTTCATTATTCATTAAAAACGAATGAAAAAGTTGTTCCTATTATAACAAATGCTAAATTAATAACCAAAGAAAGTTTTAGAAGCGAGATAGATTTGATAGTGTGCGATTTAAGTTTTATATCTTCAACGTCTTTTTTTCCGATTTTTTTTAACGTGTTAAAACAAACTGGCTACGTTATTTTATTGATTAAACCACAGTTTGAGACTGATAAAAGAACAAATTTTAAAAATGGAATTATTAGAAATTCAAATACAAGAAAAAATGCATGTATTAAAATAATTGAAAATGCAATAAAATATAATTTTACACCACTTAAATTAACAAAAGCCCCGATTTACGCTGATAAAAACGTAGAATACTTGCTTTTACTAAAAAAAGGTGATGGCGAAATTTTCGACTATTTGAACTACGATTATTGAATATTTAAAAAGTATTCAAAAAATTATTCATTTTTATTGTGTTTTTATTAAAAAAGTGTTATTCTTTAATTAGGTGATAATATGAAGGTTTTGTATTATAGAAATAAAGATAAAGACGTTGAAAAAAAATATTCAACTATATTAATAAAATCTTTTGAAAAATACGGCATAGAATTTAGCGAGCTTTTTGATGACGACCTTGAAAAAAGGACTTCGGCTTCCGCGCTATTCGTTATAGGTGGTGACGGAACTATATTAGATTTATGCTCTTTTTCTTGTTTAAATAATATACCTATTATTGGCATTAACGCTGGAAAGGTTGGCTTTTTAACAGAGTTCGAATGTACTGAAATTGAAACCGCGATATCATTGTTTTCGCAAAGTGCTCTCGTTACTGATTTAAGAACTGCGCTAGACGTTACTTTTAACGATAAATCATATATAGCTTTAAATGAAATTGTTATTCAGCGTGTATATGCGCAAAATTTATCAGCACATATTATTAATTTAGACGTTAAAATTAACGAAAGTTACGTTGATAAAATAGTTGGTGACGGTGTTATTGTGTGTACTCCTACGGGCTCAACCGCATATTCGCTTTCATCTAATGGCGCAATATTAGCGCCAGGAATAAACGCGTTTTCTATTACGCCTATATGCGCGCATTCGCTTCATCATAGACCAATCATTTATTCGGCTGATTCTGTTTGTGAAGTTGATATTAAGAAAAATTGTTTGCCCGGTGTTTTTATCGATGGTAGGTTCATTTCTTTAGTTTCTGAAAACGAAAAAATTATTATAAGTAAATCAAAAGATTCAGTTGTGTTTTTAAGAAGAAATTCTTGGAACTTTTTTGATAAACTTATGAAAAAACTTAATTAGGTGTTATATGTCAAAAAAACAAAGATTAGAAAAAATTTTATATTTATTAGAGAATTTTGAAATAGATACGCAAGAAGAATTAACTGAACGTTTAATAAATGAAGGTTTTAACGTTTCGCAAGCAACCGTATCTAGAGATATGGCGGAATTAAACGTTATTAAGTCAACGGGTAATAGCAAAAAGTTTAAGTATATTAAGGCACCTACCGCAAAAAATAATATTTCTGAAAACATTTTGTCGTTATATCGTCAAGTTACTTTGTCGATTTCTTCGGCAAACAATCTTATTGTTGTAAAAACTTTAAGTGGAAACGCTAATACGGTTGGTATGGTAATCGACGCTATGCATCTACCACAAGTTTTAGGTACGATTGCGGGTGATGATACACTGTTAATCGTTGCAAAATCTAATTCAGATGCAGAAGTTGTAGTAAAAATTTTAAGGTCTATTTAATGCTAAATTGTTTAACCATAAAAAACGTTGCTTTAATTGACAACGTTAAAATACAATTTAATAAAGGATTAAACGTATTATCGGGAGAAACCGGCTCTGGAAAATCAGTGATTTTAGAATCACTTAATTTTGTTTTGGGCGCTAAGGCAGAAAAGTCTATGATTCGCCACGGCGAGAATGAATGTTTTGTTTCCGCCGAGTTTGACGTTTCGGGTAGAGAAGATATTAAATCTATTTACGACTCGCTAGATTTAGAATATGATGAAATTTTGTTGATTACTAGAAAGTTTAATTTAGATGGTAAAAGTACGGTAAAAATTAATGGCGAAACCGTTACTTTAAGTATGGTTAGGAAATTTACCAGCTTTTTAGTAGACGTGCATGGACAAAGCGAACATTTTTATTTGCTTAAAAATTCTAACCAACTTGATCTTCTAGATAAATTAGGCGGAAACCTCGTTTACGGTATAAAGGAAAACCTAAAAAATACTTTTTATACTCTAAAAGATTTAATTTCTTCTTTGAACGAGTTTGGCGGGACTGAAAGTGAAAGAGAAAACAAGCTTGATTTAATTAATTACCAAATCAATGAGATTGAAAAGGCTGATCTTAAGCTCGGTGAAGATGAAAATTTATCGCAAATAAAAGAAAAACTTAATAATCAAGAGAAAATTTTATCTTCCTTATCGACGTTAAAATCTTGCATTTCTGATGAAGGTTGCGCCTTGGACGTCTTGTCGGGGGCGGAAAGAGCTATTTCTAATATCTCAAACTATTCACAAGAGTATAACTCGTTATTAGAAAGAGTTTCATCGGTTGTATATGAGCTAGAAGATATATCACAAACCGCGCAAAATCGTATTGAAGATTTTGATTATGCAGACGTTGACCCTGAATACGTTGAAGAGCGTTTAGATTTAATTAAAAAATTAAAAAGAAAATACGGGGATACTATTGAAGAAGTTTTTTCTTTTTTAGATAACGCTGTTATTGAAAGGGATAAACTATTAAATTATCAAGATTGCATAGAGAAAATAAATAAAGATATTTTAGACTGCAAAAAAGACGTTTATTCTATCTATAAGCAATTGAGCGACGCAAGAAAGGATACTGCTTTAGAGTTTAGTAAGCACGTTATAACTACGTTAAAAGAATTAAGTATTTCTAATGCCGAATTTAAGATTTCTTTTACGGAAGAGCCTAGTTTTGATGAATGCAAGTTTTCTTCTTCAAATGGTTTTGATGAAATTGATTTTGAGTTCTCTGCAAACGCAGGTGAGCCACTTAAAAAATTATCAGAAGTAATAAGTGGTGGGGAAATGAGTAGGTTTATGCTTGCGATTAAGACCCTTACGGCTAAGCATAATAATATATCAACCTTTGTTTTTGATGAAATCGATGCGGGGATAAGTGGAGTTGTTGCAAAAAACATGGCTCAAAAATTTTATAATCTTTCACTAGAACGTCAAATTATCGCAATAACACATTTACCACAAATTTCTTCTATGGCGGATAATAATGTTTTGATCGAAAAGGTAGATGAAAATGGTAAAACTAAAACAATCGTTTCAATTCTTACTGATGATGAAAAAGTTAATGAAATAGTAAGGCTTTCAGGTGGGGATGTTAAAAGTAATACTTCTATCATGCACGCTAAAGAACTTATTAATAACGCATTAGAATATAAAAAATCAATAAAAAGTCAAACCTAGTGTTTGGCTTTTTTGTATAAAAAAAATAATTTTACGTATTCTAAAATTTGTGGTTAAAAAAAGTGTTAAAAAATTAGTTGTATTTGTTTTAATAGCGATTTGTGGGCTTTTTAGTATAAATTATAATTATGTAAATGCAAAAAGCGACAAATATTATCTAGGTGGTTTTCCTGCGGGTTTTTCTTTGGTTTCGCGTGGTGCGATCGTCCAAGGTGTTTACGATATAGTGACGCTTGACGGCAACGTTTCTCCCGCCGAAAAGGCTGGAATTTGTGTAGGAGACGTTATTTTAAGCATAAACGGTATTGAGACAAATACTTCTTTTGATATTGAACAAAATTTTAGTGATGGTAAGGAGAAAACTGTTTTAATTGACCGTTTTGGTGAAAGAATAGAAAAAAACGTGCTTCCCGTCAAAGACGTGGGTGGTAAAAATAGAATAGGTGTATTTATTAAAGAAAACGTAAATGGTGTTGGAACAATAACTTATGTAAAAAATAATAGATTTGGTGCGTTAGGGCATCCTATAGTTGATGAAAATGAGAATATAATTCCTATTAAAACGGGCTATTTATATAATTGTGCAATAACCGGTGTTGTAAAAGGTGAACGTGGTGCACCTGGTGAACTTAAAGGTGCATTTATAAAGAGAAATAAGGTCGGAATAATAGAAAAAAACAATAGGAAAGGTGTTTTTGGTAGGTATAATACAGATGATTTTTGTTTTAACGATTTACAAGAAATAGAAGTTGGCGAGCCTAAACCGGGTGAAGCTAGTATTTTTACTACTATAGACGGAGTTTGTCCTAAAGAATATTCTATCTCAATTATAAAGTTTGACGATAAAAAAAGCGATTGCAAAGACTTAGTTATTAAAATCACCGATCAAAATTTATTAAATATCACAGGTGGAATTGTACAGGGTATGAGTGGAAGCCCGATTGTGCAAGATGGTAAGCTTGTTGGTGCTGTAACTCACGTGTTTATAAACGACCCGACGCGTGGCTTTGGTCTAAGCATATCTAAAATGTTAAATCAATAGAAAAATACAAACTAAAAAATTATGCATTATGTCACACATAATGCATAATTTTTGTATTTTTACCTAAAATATTTTAAGGAGGAAATTATGCGAAAAATTAATCCATTTATAATTATTACTTTTATATTCGTTTTATCGTTTAGCGTTCTATTTGGGGTTAAAACGGGTGTAGCATATGCTGATAATATAATGATATCAAATTTGGAAACAAAATCAAAATCCGTTTATTTATATGATCCCGTTTCAAAAACAGAATTATATAAATCAAATGAAAATGAAAAGTTGCCTATAGCAAGCATGTGTAAGATAATGACGCTTTTATTAATATTTGATGAAGTTTCGGCTGGTAATATAAATTTAGACGATAATATAATAGTTAGCGAAAATGCGTCTTCTATGGGTGGTTCTCAAGTTTTTTTGGAAGAAAATGGAGAATATTTGATTGCCGACTTAGTAAAAAGTATAACAATTGCGTCTGCAAACGATGCTTGTGTTGCTATGGCGGAAAAAATTTCAGGGACAGAAGAGGAATTTGTTTGCAAAATGAACGAAAAAGCTAAAGATTTAGGCATGGAAAACACAATTTTTAGTAATTGTACGGGATTACCAAAACCTGGTCAATATTCAACTGCTAAAGACGTTGCAACTATGTTTTCAAAATTAATAGAACATGAAGAATATTTTAATTTTTCAAATATTTGGCTTGATAAAATTAATCATCCTAAAGGTAGATATACCGAAATATCTAACACTAATAAGCTAATTAGATATTATGACGGTTGTGATAGTGGCAAAACGGGGTATACCAAAGAAGCGGGGCATTGTTTGTGCGCTTCTGCAACAAGAAAGGGTATGAGATTAATCTCAGTTGTTATCAATTCACCCGATAGTAAAACTCGATTTGCCGAGTCAAGCGCATTATTTAACTACGGTTTTAATAATTTTTTGTGTAAAATTTTAGTATCAAAAGATAAACCTTTGCCAATTCCGTTAAAAATAGAAAATGGTAAGTCTAATTTTATACAATGTATTCCAAGCGATAACTACTCGATTTTATTAAAAAACAACGAAAAAAGAGCTTTTGACGTTGAATTTTATCCTGATTTAGATATAAAAGCGCCTATCAAAGCTGGTGACGTTGTTGGAAAAATTTCAGTATTTGAAAACTCAATAGAAATTGGTAGCGTAAACGTCGTATCTTTAGAAGACGTTGCTCGCGCAAACTATTTTGATTACACTAAAAAAATATTCGATAATTGGGCGCTTATTTAATTATAACGTTTTATTATATACGGTAAAAGTATTCTTTTATAATTAATAATTGACAACAAGTAAAAAAAAAGTTAAAATATAAGAAAAACTTTTGTAGGTCATTATGAACGAAAGAGAAACACTTAAAATTAATAGTAACGGCGTTTTAGAAATAGGTGGCGTAGATGCGGTATCGTTAGTTAAACAGTATCAAACGCCCCTTTACGTTATGGATAAAGCGTATATAAAATCTATTTGTAACGTTTATGTTAATACGATTAAAGATTTTTATGGTGACGGTGCGGTAGCATATGCTTCTAAAGCATTTAGTTGTAAAGAAATTTACCGTATTATGAAAGATAGTTCTATGTCTATAGACGTCGTATCGGCTGGTGAACTTTATACTGCATTAAGCGTTGGTTTTCCTGCAGAAAAGATATATTTTCATGGAAACAACAAATCTTTTTTCGAGCTTGATTTAGCAGTAAAAAACAACGTAGGCACTATAGTTTTAGACGCATATCAAGAAGCCGATATATTAAACGATATTTGCGAAAAATATAATAAAACCCAAAACGTTCTTATTAGAACAAATCCAGGTATTGAAGCGCACACTCATCACTATATACAAACGGCTAAAATAGATTCGAAGTTTGGTTTTTCCATATCTAATTTAGAAGCTTTAGAAATGGTTAAGTACGCGCTAAACAAAAAGAATTTAAAACTAAAAGGCTTGCACTGTCATATAGGCTCTCAAATTTTTGAAAAGAAATCGTTTGAATTAGCTGTTGAAAAAATGACCGATTTTTATTTAAAGATTAAAAACGTTTTAAACTATGAGTTTGAAGTATTAAATTTAGGCGGAGGATTTGGGGTTTACTATACTGATGAAGATGAAAAGTTAAGCGTTACCGATTATGCCGAATATATTAAAACTATTGCTAAAAAGTTGAACGATTGCGTGATTAAAAAAGGGATAAAAAAACCTTATTTAGTAATAGAGCCCGGCCGTTCTATCGTGGGAGAGGCGGGTGTAACACTTTATACAGTGGGTAACATTAAAACTATTCCTAAAGTAAAAAATTATCTTTCGGTAGACGGTGGAATGTTTGATAATCCTAGATTTGCATTATATTCGGCAAAATATACGGTTAAAATTGCTAACAGAATGCTAGATAAACCCGAAAAATATTATACCGTTTCTGGTAAATGTTGTGAAAGTGGCGATATTATTGCTGAAAATTGTTATCTTCCAACCGTAAAATCTGGTGATATCGTGGCAACTTTTTCAACCGGCGCTTATAATTATTCTATGGCAAGTAACTATAATAGGAATTTAGTTCCGCCCGTTGTTATGGTTGAAAACGGCAAGTCTTATTATGCTGTTAAACCGCAAACTTTAGAAGATTTATTAAGAAACGACGTTTAGTTTAAGTTATTTAAAAAGGCACTTTGTTAAAAAGTGCCTTTTTTCTTGCATTTTTAAATAATTTATTATATAATAAATTATATTTTAAGGAGACGGCAGTGATTTATAAGATTTTAGAAATTATTAGTAAACTATTAGCCCTTATGATAGTTTTACCATTACACGAGTTTGCGCATGCTTTTGTTGCCGTTAGATTTGGTGACGTTACGCCTAAATTATATAAGCGATATACAATAAATCCTTTAGCACACTTTGATTTAATTGGTCTTGCATCTTTTGCTCTTGTCGGTTTTGGTTGGGCAAAACCCGTTCCAATAAATCCAAACAACTTCAAAAGATATAAATTAGGTTGTTTTTGTGTTTCAGTAGCGGGTGTTGTTGCTAATATATTAACTGCTTTTTTAGTTTTTCCGCTTTTTTTGTTAGCGAGTAGATACGTTCCTGAATTTGGTTATTTTACTTACGTTTTAGATTGCACACTTTTATTAATATTTCAGTTTAGTATTATTTTTTTCGTGTTCAACTTGCTTCCTTTTTATCCATTAGACGGATTTAGGGTAGTAGACGCGCTTTCAAGAAAAAAGGGTAAAATTTATTGTTTTTTAAAAAATTACGGTCAAATAATTTTACTTAGTTTAGTTGCGCTATCGTTAGTTGCCGAATTTACTAATTTATATTATTTAGACGTGTTAGGGTTCGTGTTAAACTTTTTCTACGATCATATTTCTATACCTATCGTTAATTTTTGGGGGTTAATTTTTTAATGTCTGAGTTCGAATCGGTTGTTGATTATTCAACTAAACTCGAAAATTTCGAGGGCCCGTTAGATTTATTATTACATTTAATCAAAGAAGCGAAAATTGAGATTAAAGACGTGTTTGTTTCTCAAGTTACCGAACAGTTTTTAAGATATATGGAAAACGTTTCGGTGCTTGACGTTGATAAAGCAAGTGAGTATTTAACAATGGCGGCAACGCTTTTGGAGATAAAATCTAAATCTATTCTTCCCAAAGAAGAAGTGATACTTGAAGATTTTGAAGATCCGGAACAAGCTTTAATTCGTCAAATTGAAGAGTATAAAATATTTAAGGAAGCTAGCGAGAAACTAAAAGAACAAGAAAATACCGATAGGTTTTATAAAACACCCGATAAAAACGTGGGTGACGTTAAAATTGTTTATAATCAATTTAATCTTCAAGGACTAATAGACGCTTTTTCAAAATTATTAATGCGTGTTGACGATAAAAAACGCCAAGAAAACGTACTTAAAGAAATTCCTAAAGAAGTATTTTCAGTCAAAGATAAAGTTATGCAAATTAGGGAAACTTTGTTAGAAAGAAAAACTATAAGTTTTTTTGAAATGTTCCCGCATTATTATACGAAGAATGAATTGATAACAACATTTCAAGCAATGCTTGAATTGCTTAAACTTCAATATATATCCGTTGATCAAGCGGGTGTATTTGATGATATAACACTAATTTTAAGAGACGATAGGAGTGAAGACATTGGAGAAATTGACGAATATAATTGAGGCGCTAGTTTTTGTTTCGGGCACGCAAGTTGCTATTAAAGATATTGCCGAAAAATTGCAAGTAGAAGAAAAAGAAATATTAAAATGCGTTAAAGAACTTCAGGAAAAATATTCAGGGGATAACGGCATACATTTGCTTATGTTTAATAAAAAAATTCAGTTTTGTTCAAACCCCAAATATGCTAATGAAGTTTCAAGCGTTCTAAACCCGATTAAAGAGCGTGAATTGTCACGAAGCATGCTTGAAGTTGCCGCTATTATTGCTTATAAACAACCGGTCACGAGAATAGATTTAGAAGACATTAGAGGCGTTAATAGTGAATATGTGGTTCAAAAATTGTTAGAACTCAACATGATAGAGCCCGTTGGTAGAAAAGACGCCGTAGGTAAACCCGTTTTGTTCGGTACGACTGATGAATTTTTGAAACGCTTTCAAATTTCTTCTCTTGATGAATTGCCTGATTACGAAGAGTTGCTTACAAAAATTCAGCTTATACATGGCAACGATAAAGCAGACGATTATTTATACTCTAAAGAAGTTTATCAGGGTGAATCAATATTGGATGAAGGTGTTGCAGTTACGTCAAATGAAAATGGAACCAAAAACTATAACGAAGATTTTGATTTGCCCGATATTTCAGAAGAAGAAATTCCCGATTTTTTACAGGGCGAAGAAGTAGATAAGATATAGGAAAAAGCGTGTTTTACACGCTTTTTTTGTATAAAAAAACAGCGATTGCAGATATTAAGATTGTGCTTTTATTCGCTGTTTTATTTTATCTAATTTTAATATTTCCTATATTTATAAATCTTAAAGTCGGTTATATAGGAAGTATAAAAAAAGCGTTGTTCGGCGCTTATTTATATTCTAAAATAAAAACATTTAGTGGTTATATAGAAGGAGATAGAAGCGGACTGTTTTTACATTATTCAAATAAAAAGGCGCTTCTTATAAATTATAATTCAATTAGAATAAAAAACGACGATATAGATTTGATGAAAGAATATAACGTTTTAAAAGTTAAGACTTGGGCGGAAATCCCTATAAAAGAGTTATCAATTAATTTAGCAACCTACTCGTTTGTCTTAAATTACGCAAACGTAATGTTAAAAAGGCATTTATTAAATAGAAAATCATACTTAAAAATTCATAATAATGCTGACTTTATCTTATGTGGGCAAGATTTTAATTTTGTTCTAGAAATTGTTGTAGTATTTAATATTTTGACAGTAATAATAACGTTATTAAAACTTTTAGTAAGGAAAATTATAAATGAAAGATAAAAATGAAAATAAAATAAATATGGTAGTTCAAAACGCAATAAAAACTTTAGGCGAAGTATTAGAAAGCGACGTTGTTTTTAGTAAACCCGTAGATATGCCAAACGGAGATACAATTTTTACAGTTTCAAAAGTGTCTTTTGCAGTTTTGGGTGGCGGTGGCGAATACGGAAAAACAAACTTGTTTTCAAAGAACGAGCAACTACCTTTTTCTGCGGGCAACGGTTCAATCGTTTCAGTTAAACCTTGCGCATTTTTAATTAATCATAAAAACGAATATAAAATTCTGTCGGTAAACGATCAGCCTATTGATAAATTAATAGATAAATTTGAAAGCGTATTTAAAAATATAAATAAAAATTATGAAAATTAAAAAAATATTTACGACAATTTTATTAACTACCGTTTGTTTTTGCGGAAATTTTTTTCTAAAAAGCAACGTTTCATACGCGAAAAACAACGATGTATCCGAGATAGTTTTAGAAATTGAGTCGGGCAGAGTTTTGCATGAAAACAACGCGTATTCTAAAAAATATATGGCAAGTACGACTAAAATATTGACCGCGTTATGCGTTATAGAAAATTGTGACGTCAATAAAGAAGTAACGGTTACTAATAAAGGGGTCGGGGTTGAAGGATCAAGCATCTATTTAGAAGTTGGCGAAAAATTAACCGTTTTAGACCTTTTATACGGGTTAATGTTGCGTTCTGGCAATGATTGTGCTGAGGTATTAGCATATCAAGTTTGTGGTAGTATAGAAGATTTTGCAAATTTAATGAATAAAACGGCTCTAATGATAGGCGCAAAAAATTCAAATTTTGTAAATCCTCACGGTTTGCATAACGATAATCATTACACAACTGCGTATGATTTGGCGCTAATATCAGCTTACGCATTAAAGAATCAAACATTTAGAGAAATTGTTTCAACGAAAAAAAAGATAATACCTTTTTCTACAAAAAATACAAAACGTGTGCTTGTTAATAAAAATAAATTATTATTTGATTTTGATGGAGCGACGGGTGTAAAAACAGGCTATACTAAAAAGGCGGGTAGATGTTTAGTTTCAAGCTGTTATAGAAACGGGATGGAAGTTGTTTGCGTCGTATTAAATTGTCCGCCTATGTTTGAACGATCAAAAGAACTACTAAACGAATATTTAACAACTTATAGCCTTAAAACGTTATTTAAGAAAAAAGAAATAGTTAAGTTTTTAGACGTAGAAGAACAAGGAAATAAGTGTGGACTTTATATAAAAAACGACGTAAAAGTCCCGCTTTCAAAAGATGAAGAAAATAACCTAAAAACAATAATTAATACGCCCAAGACACTAAGAAAAGGTATAAAAAAAGATACTGAAATAGGATTAATTGAAATTTATGCTTTAAATAACTTGATTTTTAAAGAAAAAATCTATACTATTATAGATACTTAAACATTTAAAAGGATAAGTTATGCGAATTAATAAATTTTTAGCGGAAAGCGGTGTTTGTTCAAGAAGAGGCGCTGATGAACTAATTAAAACGGGTGTTGTTAAAATCAACGGTAAAATTGCCAATTTAGGTGATGAAGTGTCGGTTGGTGAGGATTACGTTGTTGTTAACGGTAAGCCTATAAACGTAGTAAAAAAATACGATTATTATATAATGAATAAGCCGAAAGGTTACGTTTGCACCGTTAAAGACGACAAGGGCAGAAAAACCGTTATGGATTTATTGCCATCAAACGCAAAAAGGCTTTTTCCCGTTGGTAGACTCGATTATGATAGTGAAGGGCTTTTAATATTGACAAACGACGGAAATCTAACATTTAAGTTAACTCATCCTAAAAACGAAATCCCAAAAACTTATTTGGTTAAAACTGAAAAGCCTGTTTCAGAGGATGATTTATCAAAGTTGCGCTCAGGCGTTTATATAGACGGTGTTAAAACTAAAAAATGTAACGTTAAATTAGTTGAAACTGACAAAACAGGCTCAAAACTTCACGTTACGATATCTGAAGGAAGAAATAGACAAATAAGAAAAATGTTTGAAACGGTAAATAACTGCGTTTGTTTATTAAAACGTATTAAAATCGGCGATCTAAAACTTACAGGCTTAAATCGTGGAGAAATTAGGCAACTTTCACCAATAGAAGTTGATTATTTAATAAATTTATAACAAAATTATTATTACAAAAAAACCATCTTAAAAAAGATGGTTTTTTTAACTTTCTATTTTTTTACGTTAAAATTTGGCAATTTAGATAGTAGAAATCTAACTAAATAAAAAATAAAAACGTTTACAAACAACAAACAAGGCGTATAAAAGAACAAAATCGAGTTAAATAAGTTACTAAAATCTAAGCCTAAAAACAAATTAATAACAAATGTTATTAGTAACAAGTTAAATACAACGATTAGTGAAGTAATAATCGAATCTTTGGAAATCGTTTTAGACATCTTATTAGGTGATTTAAAAAATCTTATTGCTTCAAGCACTGGAAATGATACAAAAATTAATAAACTTACCAAAATAAACACTGCAGAAGGCTTTAATAATTGAGCAAAATTAATCGTAATAACTAAATATTCTAATAAAACCAATAAGAAAACAACCATTGCCGAACAAACCGAAAGTTTGTTAATTAAAGTCGTGCCTGTAGTGGTTTTTGTTTCTTTTGTAGAAAATTTAATTTTCATACCGTCTTTTTCGGCGGTAGAAATCATTTGATTATAGTCAATTCTTCCAGTTGAATCGTAATTTTTTAAGTTAATATTTGATCTAGAATCGTTTACAGCGGTATTAAAATCAATCTTTTTGTCTTTTTCAAGAAAAATTTCGTTGCTCTCGTGCTTACTGGCAACATTTTTATCAATTATTTGATTGATTTTTGGGTTATCGTTTGAATTGATTAAAATTTGTTCGTTTTTCGTGTTGTTTAAGTTTTGAGTTTTTATTAAACCGTATAAAATATTTCTAAAATTAACTTCTTCAACATCGTTTTGCTTTTTTTCTTGACTTATTTGGTTTTCTTTTAATTCATTTTTAGTTTTATCGTTTTCTGTAGAATTTAATGAATTTAATTGAAGAGTGAAGTTGCTATTTTCGATATTAATTTTTTCATTTTGTTGTGGCGTAGTAACGTAAACAACCTTTTCTACAATTTTTTGTGACGGTGTATAATCAAAATCCATTAATTTATCAATAATTTTTCTTGAGTATTCCCAATTTGATAAATTATTTGAAACGGTTTGATTGCCAAGCTCGGTTAATCTAAAAAATCTTCTTCTTCCAGTTGGCGCGTCTTGCCAATATCCACTAATATATTTTAAGTTTTCTAGTCGTTTAAGCGAACTGTATAGGGTAGCCTGGTTGATTTTATATTCGCCATTGCTTTTTTCTTCGATATATTCGCTTATTTGACCGGCAAATTTATTACCGTTTAATAATGCGTGTAAAATAATCGTATCAATATGTCCACGAATTAAATCACTACTAATTGCTTTATTATCCATAAATCACCAAAATCTACTTTTTTTATTTAATTATACATATATTTTTGTTTGCAGTCAAGATATAAATAAAATTTTATAATTATGTCAGACATAAAAAGCCTTAAAAATAACAAGTAATTTACAAACGTTTTCTAAAATTACATAATTTTATAACAAAAAAATAAATTAATAAATATTTTTTTAAATTTAACTGATTAACAAAAAGGAAAAATTAATTAAAAATATTTGTTAGAAAATAAATAAAGAAATTATTAAATAAATTTTAAAAACGTATTTACAAAACAAATTATATATGATATTATATTTTCAAGGTTTAACTATGCGTAAAAGTTGTGTTTTGCGCATAGTTCGATATGTGTGCCCTACACGTCAAAGAAATAAAAATGCTAATAAAATAATGGAGGTTTTTACTCTATGGCTGAAAAATCGTACTTTGAAAAAAGAGAAATTTCGTGTATTGAAAGATTGAATAATATTATAGAAACGCTTCCTTATTACGTAAGGGACTTTTTTATAGGTGTTGAATTAAGAACGTCCCCTTTAACAAGACTTAATTATGGATATGATTTAAGAATTTTCTTTGATTTTTTGTCAAAAAAGGTTTTTAGAGATAAGTCTGTGCCCTATATTGCCTTAGACGATCTTGAGAAACTGCAGTCAACAGACATAGAATATTTTTTAAGTTATTTAAGTCATTACACCATAAATGGCAAGGAAGAAAGATGTACTGAGACTGGAAAAGCACGTAAATTATCTACCCTACGCGCATTTTTCAAGTACTTTTTCAATAAAAACGTTTTATCTGCGAATATTCCGACTAAAGTTACAACGCCAAAAATTCATGAAAAAGAGATTATTAGGCTTGATAGGAACGATAAAGTTGACGAAGTGAGTGATTTTTTGTACGTTGTTGAGTCGGGTTCCGGCCTAACAAAACAACAAATGAACTTTCATAAATCGTCTAAAATTAGGGATATCGCCATTATTACCTTATTTTTAGGCACGGGAATTCGTATTAGCGAGTTGGTTGGCTTAAACGTAGATGATATTAATTTACCTACGAATAGTTTTGTTGTTACGCGAAAAGGCGGAAATCGTGCTGTTTTATATTTTAATAATCAAGTTAATGAGGCATTAAAAGATTATGTTGAACAAAGAAATGGCGATAAAAAGGTTGGCAAGGATGAAAAAGCACTGTTTTTATCTCTACAAAAAAAGCGAATTGCTACAAGAACAGTTCAAGAACTTGTTAAAAAGTACGCTAGAATCGTGTCTCCCCTAAAAAAAATATCGCCACATAAGCTTCGAAGCACGTTTGGTACTAACCTTTATAGACAAACTGGTGATATTTATATTGTTGCCGATTGCCTTGGTCATAGAGACATTAATACAACGCGCCGTCATTATGCGGCAATTAGTGAAGATTCAAGAAAAAGAGCAGGATTATCCGTTGATATATCAGGAAAAAATCCCGAGAAATAAACTATTTTTCTATAATTTTAGTAATTTTAATAATTTTATAGTTTTTATCGGTGCTAATACATTTTCCACAACTATCGCACTTTTTTTCGGGGTTAAGGTCGCAAAACTCGTCGCATTCCCCACAATCGATACATATTCTATCGTATTTAACACATTTAATTTCTTTCATTTTTGCTCCTTGATTAATAAATTACGAACGTTTGTTTGACATCTAAATAAAATTTTGATATAATTAAGATATGAAAAATATAGAAGATAAAATTTTAAGCGTATACAATTTCACTTTAGATTACGTTGATAACAACGGTTATCCCCCGTCTATCAGAGAAATTTGTGAAAAACTAAACATTAAGTCAACCGCAACCGCCTACTCTTACGTTGAAAAATTAAAGCAACGTGGTTTATTAGAGAAGTCTCCTCTTAAAAAAAGGGCCATATCGGTAGCTAATAACAATAAGAACGCCAAGAACGTGCCGATTGTTGGTACTATCCGCGCCGGCGCACCTATTTTTGCTGAAGAAAATATCGAAGGCTATCTCCCCTTGTCAAACGATTTTTTATTAAATGGAGAGGAATTTGCCTTAAAAGTTGTTGGCGATAGTATGATAAACGCCGGAATATTTGAAGGAGACGTTATTATCGTTAACAAGCAAAACGTTGCCGAAAATGGTCAAATCGTAGTCGCAATGATTGATGATGCAGCAACTGTTAAAAGACTTGTTTTAAAAGGTGGAAAAGTAATTTTACGCCCTGAAAACAGTCAAATGAGCGATATGGTTTTCGATAACGTTGAAATCATAGGCGTTGTGAAAGGATTGATTAGAAAGTTTTAATTACAAATTCATATTTTTTAATGCTATAATACAGTGTTCGTACGTTAAACCGCCTTGTAAATAACCGATATAAGGCGGTTTTATTGGTGCATCTGCAGATAATTCAATTGACGAGCCTTGAACAAAACAACCCGCAGCCATAATTACTTCGTCTTGATAGCCAGGCATTGCCCAAGGAAGCGCCAAAACGTGACTGTCGACCGGTGAATTTGCTTGAATATTTTGTATAAATTGTATTAACTTATCTTTATCGTTAAACTTAATTGCGCGTATAATATCGCCAGGTAGTTCGTTTATGCTTGGAGACACTTCGTATCCTAATTCATTCATAACTGCGCCTATTATCATAGAGCCTTTAACTGCTTGTGAAACGGTGTGAGGTGCAAGGAATAAACCTTGATAATATAAACCGTACCCTGCCAAATAAGAGCCTACTTCACCGGCGATAGACGGTGCGGTCATGCGGTTTAAGACTTTATCCACGTAAACTTTATCGCCCGCCACGTAACCACCTGTTGGGGCTATGCCTCCACCGGGGTTTTTTATTAATGATCCCGCAATAAGATTAGCGCCTACTTCAATCGGTTCTTTATAGTCTATAAACTCACCGTAACAGTTGTCAACCATAATACAACCCTTAAAGTTAAGCTCCCTTAAAAACTCTACAACGTCTTTTATTTGAGCGATAGATAATGCGTTTCGCCATTCGTAGCCCCTAGAACGTTGTATATATACCATTTTAGGCGTTTTATTCTTCAAATAATCTGCAATTGATTGTTTGTTAAACTGCCCGTTTATTAGTTTAATTTTATCAAAATTAACACCTATATCAGCAAGAGAACCGTTATCTTCGCCGTTAATAACGTCGTTTAACGTATCATAAGGATTTCCAACGATTGATAACATGGTATCACCGTTTTTTAACACACCAAAAAGACAAAGTGCCAACGCGTGAGTGCCCGACACTATGTATGGCGAGCAAATTGCAGATTCAGATTTAAAAACTTCGGCAAATAATTGATTTAGCGTGTCACGACCTTCGTCACCGTAACCATAACCGTTTGTTGATACAAAGTGTCTTAAAGCAATTTTATTATTTTTAAATGCATTTAGTACTTTTTCTTGGTTAAAAAGTGCTATTTTTTCTATTTCATTAAATTTATCGCGTAATTTTTCTTGGCATTTGTTAATTAGATTAGAGTCTATCATATTTATTAATTATTTCCTCTGCTAAAACGTTAATATCTTTAGGTATTAAATATTCTAAATTAGGCATTTTCTTAAAAAACGTAATTTGTCTTTTTGCATAGTGGCGAGTGTTTGTTTTAATTTTTTGAACAGTCTCATCAAGTGAAAGATTAAAAGTTAAGTATTCATATATTTCTTTATAACCTATCGCCTGCATGCATTGATTGTTTAATGAAGCGCCTTTTTCGATTAAACTTTTTACTTCGTTAATTAGTCCTTGTTTAATCATTAAATCAACTCTTTTATCAATTCGTTTATATAAAGTTTGTCTATCGAAATCAATACAAAAAGCTAGATAATCGTATTCAGGAATCATTTGGTCGTTAAGTTGTGATTTTTTGATACCGCTTTCATAAATTTCTAGCGCTCTTATAACGCGTTTTACGTCGTTTGGATGAAGTTTTTTTGCCGATTCCTCGTCTACTTCAAGTAATAAGTCATAAACGTACTGATTACCTTTTTTTTCGGCAATATCTTTATATTTTTGTCTAACTTTTTCATCTCCTACTCCATTTCCGTAGGATAAATTATATAAAATAGAATTTATATAAAAACCTGTCCCGCCAACTATTATAGGCGTTTTGCCACGTGAAATAACGTCGCTAATAGAATTTTTTGCTAATTCTCTATAATCACTGACGGTAAATTTTTCATTAAACTCAATAACGTCTATTAAGTAATGCGGAATATTACACCTTTCTTCAACGGTAGGTTTTGCAGTGCCAACGTTTAATCCTTTATAGATATACATTGAATCTGCAGAAATAATCTCACCGTTAATCCTTTTTGCAATTTCAACCGATAACGCGGTTTTCCCAGACGCCGTTGGCCCGCAAATTATTAAAATTTTATCTTTTATACTATTCGTTTGAACCATTTATCGATTTCCATTCTTGTAATTTTAATTGCAACGGGCCTACCATGTGGGCATTTTAACCCTAAGTCATTTTGTAAAAGTTTAAGTAAAAAATCAATTTCACTATCAGTAAGTTTATCGCCCGATTTAATTGCGCTTTTACAAGCAATTTTTGCAACTTTTTCTTTTAAAATATCATTCAAACTAATGCTTTTGTATCCATTAACATTACTTAAAAGATTGTCAATAAATAATTTAAGATTTAAATGAGACAAAACTGTGGGAATTGATGAAATTTTAAACAAATCGTTGCCAAATTGTTCAATTTCTATACCGATTTCTCTGATATTATTAACGTTGTTTAACAAAAATTCCATTTCACTAGGATTAACGTTGAAAACGTAAGGCACAAGAAGTGGCTGTTGAGGAATATCGTTAGATGATATTGCGAGATTTAACTTGTCATACAAAATTCTTTCGTGTGCGGCGTGTTGGTCAATAAAATATAAGTTTTCCCCGTCGTCTAAAATAATAAAAGTATTAAGCGCTTGACCTATTAAATTAAGTTTTTTGTCAATTTTAATTTTTTCTTGGCTTACAATAAATTGTTTTTGTTCAATCTTTTCTTTTTCAAGTTTTTCTATATATGCCTTATTTTCCGCAAAAATATCGGCAATACTTTTTTCCTTTTCTTCTTTTTCTTTATAATTACTTAGTAATTTATTTTCTATAGCGCTATCTGAAAAGACAAAAGAATTTGATGCTATATCCTTTTTATGTGTGACATAATCATTATTAATTTTCTCAATAAAATTATAATGATTATCCGTTTTAGTTTCGAGCGGTTGACGTGTTGGCGAAACAATATTAAGGGCCTCTCCTGACCCGTCTAAAACTTTTGATATAACTGAATAAATGCTTCCATAAATTATTTGGTTGTTTGCAAATCTAACGTCTAGTTTGTTTGGGTGAACGTTCACGTCGACAATATCAAAAGGAATTTCAAGCGATAAAACGTAAAACGGATACTGTCTTGTCATTAAATAGCTGTTATACGCATTAGAAATTGCGCTTGCAATAGTTTGATTAATTATTCTTCTGCCGTTTAAGAATACAGTTTGGTAGGTTCTATTTGGTTTAGAAAAATAGTGTTTACCTATATAACCTGTAATTTTTAGGCCGTTTTTTACGGTATCTATATAAAAACAATCGTTTATTACGTTTGCTCCGTAAACTTGGACCATGGCAGATTCTAATCCGTCACCAAAAGATTGTAGAATAGTTTTACCATTTGAAAGGTATTTAAAAGATACGAAAGGATTGCCTAAAATAAATTTAGATATTAGCGAAGTAATCTCCCCTTCTTCTGCACGAGGGGTTTTTAAGAATTTAGCCCTAGCCGGCGTATTAAAAAACACGTTATCCACGGTAACGGTTGTTCCGTTTTGGCAAGAAGATTCTAAAATTTCAGAATTTACTCCACCTTCTGTAAATATTGAAGCGCCTATTTCTTGGTCGTTAGTTTTTGAGGCTATAGTTAGTTTAGAAACGGAAGCAATACTAGGCAAAGCTTCTCCCCTAAAACCTAATGAAGAAATAGAGTCTAGGTCTTTTAAGCTTGAAATTTTGCTAGTAGCATGTGGCATCAACGCTTTTTTCAATTGGGTTTTATCTATTCCTGATCCATTATCGGTAACTATTATTTGAGTTATACCACCGTCTTGAATAGTAACTATAATTTTATTAGCGCCTGCATCTAATGAATTCTCTATTAGCTCTTTTACTATTGACGCTGGGCGTTCAACTACTTCACCCGCTGCTATTCTATTGTAAATTTTACTTGATAATAAATTAATCTCGTTCATTTATTTTCTCTTATCTAATTTTTCTTTAAGATCTACTAAAACGTTAAACGCATTCATTGGCGAGAGCATGTTGACATCTATATCATCAATTATTCTCTCAATTTCTGTAAGTTTAACGTTGGAAGTTGTTTCTTCATCGTTAATAAAGTTGTTTTTATTTTTAGTTAAGTCGTTTTTTTCAAGTGATTTTAATATGACTTTTGCTCTATCCGTTACAGTATTTTTTATTCCTGCAAGTTTAGCTACTTCGATACCAAAACTTTTATTAGTTCCGCCACGCATAATTTTTCTTAAGAAAACTATGCTACCCAAATGCTCTTTTACTGTAACTTTATAATTTTTTACACCTTCTAAAACTCCTTCAAGTTCGGTAAGTTCGTGATAATGAGTTGCGAACAAGGTTTTTGCTTTGATTTTATTGTTCACGTGCTCGATTATAGCCCAAGCAATACTAAGCCCATCAAAAGTACTTGTACCACGACCTATTTCATCTAGGATAATTAAACTATTTGAAGTGGCGTTATTTATAATGTAAGCCATTTCAGCCATTTCTACCATAAAAGTACTTTGATCAAAAACCAAATTATCGCTCGCACCTATTCTAGTAAAAATTTTGTCAACTAAAGGAATAGTCGCGCTATCAGCCGGGACAAAAGAGCCTATATGCGCCATAAGTGTAATTGTTGCAACCTGACGCATATACGTGCTTTTCCCCGCCATATTTGGTCCTGTGATTATAGAAGTACGGTTTTCATTATTGTCTAATATACAATCATTTGCCACAAAAGATTGTTGTGAAACAGCTTCTACAACAGGGTGTCTGCCGTTAATAATTTTTAACGGTTGATCGCTTGAAGTTATCTCTGGTCTAACGTAGAAGTTTTCTTTTGCAACTCTTGCAAAAGAAATTATAACGTCTAATTCTGCAAGTGCATTGGCTGATTTTTTTAGTTTATCAATGTTAGAAAGCAAAATGTTTTTAATTTCGTTAAAAAGTTGAGTTTCTAACGAAGAAAAACGTTCTTCCGCAGACAAAAGTTTTTCTTCTAACTCTTTAAGCTGGTCGGTAACGTATCTCTCACCCGTAGTAAGAGTTTGTCTTCTTTTGTAGTAATAAGGCGCTAAATGTTTTACTGAATTAGTTAGTTCAATAAAATAGCCAAACACACGATTATAATTAATTTTTAACGTTTTTATACCCGTTTTTTCACGTTCTTCAATTTCTAAATTTTTAATAACGTTTTTACTATTGTCTTTAATGTTTCTTATCTCGTCTAATTCAACGCTAAAACCTTCTTTTATGTAACCACCGTCTTTAATCGTAGCGGGCGGGTTCTCAATAAAAGCATTATCAAGCATTGAAACCAAATCGCTAAAGTCAGGAAGAGAAGCTAAAATATCTAAAATAAATTGATTATTAAAACCTAGTAGTTTAAATTTGAGCGAAGGGAAAATTTCTAAAGATTTCTTTAGTGCCTCACAGTCCTTCGGCGTTAAATTTCCGTTAGAAAGTTTTCCTGTTATTCTTGCAACGTCTCTAACAGATGAAAGTAAAAAAGCAACTTCCTCCCTAATTAACGTGTTGTTATAAAATGATTCTACACCGTCTTGGCGATATTTAATTTTTTCTATATCGTATAACGGCGAAAGAATCCAAGAATGGAGTTTTCTTGCGCCCATTGAAGTTTTGGTTTTGTCTAAAAGCCACAAAAGTGAGCCGTATCTTTTACCATCTCTTAGCGTTTTAACTAGTTCAAGGTTTTTAATCGCCGTTCCATCGAGCGTTAACCCTGAAGAAGCGTTTTGCACACTAATTTCAGTTATGTTTTTTAGAGCGTGTTTTTGGGTCTCTTTAAGATAGGATAAAAGTGCACCAGAAACGCATATATAATTTTCGTTATCTAAATTAATAGAAGCAAGATTAGAAACACCAAGTTGTTCTTTAATAAGTTTTGTTGCCGATAATGGTGAAAACTGACTTTCCAAATATTCCGAAAATCTAGGAATTACGCCATGTTTTACAATAGGAAAATCATTAAAAGTTTGTGATGCTTGTTGGTTTGCAATAATTTCTGCGGGTGAAATTTTAACTAAAAAGTCACATACGCTGTTTTGAGCGTTTTCTAAAAACGATTTAACGTAGAATTCACCCGTGGTAATATCGACCCAAGCGACTGAATATTCGTTATTATTAGCATATACGCACGCTAGAAAATTATTGGCTTTATCGTCTAATGCTTGGTTATCAGTAATTGTACCAGCCGTCACTATTTTTACAACGTCACGTATAACTAATTCACCTTTAGTCGGCGGTGTTAATTGTTCGCAAATTGCAACTTTTTCGCCAAAAGAAACAAGTTTTGCAATATAAGAATCAGCAGAGTGAAAAGGAACTCCGCACATAGGTGCGCGTTTTCCTTCTCCACAGTCCCTACCAGTTAAAGTTAAATCTAACATTTCGGATGCTTTTTTTGCGTCGTCGTCAAACATCTCGTAAAAATCGCCTAATCTGTAAAAAACAATACAATCAGGATATTTTTTCTTAAGATCTCTATAATGATTCATCATTGGCGAAACGCCATTGGTGTTCTTGTTTTTTGATTTGCCCATAATATTTTTCCTTAGTTGGTTTTATATCTTTTCGCCATAAAGCGAAATCCCGCCAGTTTTGGTGATTTTAACGCAAACAAAATTGCCTAAATCTTGGTTGTTGCCGTTAAAATAAGCCATTCTGCCATACTCGTCTCTTCCTAAATACAATTTTTTCTTTTCATCAAACCCTTCGCATAAAATTTGAACGGTTTTGCCTAAATAATTTTTAGAATCTTTTCGGTTGATTGAGTTTTGTAGATTAATGAGTTCGATAATACGTTTTTTTGAAATTTCGGGCGGTATTTGATTTGGCATTTTATCGGCAGGAGTCCCCTTTCTTCTTGAGTAAATAAAAGTAAACGCGCCTGAAAAATTAACTTTTTTTACTACTGAAACAGTCTCGTTAAAATCTTCATCAGTTTCGCCTGGGAATCCAACCATAATATCTGTTGTAATGGCGATATCGGGGACGTGTTTTCTAAGTAGTTCTACCTTATTTAGATAGTCTTCTTGCGTGTATTTTCTATTCATATTTTTTAATACGTTGTTTGATCCTGCTTGAAGTGGCAGGTGAATAGATTTGCAAATTTTAGGGTTGTTTTTTATGGTTAGTGCAAGTTTTTCAGAAAGATCTTTTGGGTGATTTGTCATATATCTAAGCCTAAAATCACCTTCAATCGAAGCAATCTCGTTTAATAAATCCGAAAAATCGGCTTCTTTAGTGTCGTTCCCATAAGAGTTTACGTTTTGTCCCAAAAGCGTTATTTCTTTATAGCCTTGTTTAATTAATTCTTTGCACTCGGCTACAACGTCGCTAAATTTTCTACTCCTTTCTCTACCTCTAACGTAAGGAACAATGCAATATGAACAAAAATTATTACAACCGTACGCAATATTAACCCAAGCGTTTGGAAAACTCGTCCTAAATCTAGGCGTTCCCTCGATTATTTCACCTTCTTTTTCCATAACGGCTAATATAGATTTTTTAGAAGATATTTTTTCTAGTAGTAATTCTTTAAAATTTTCTAAGTTGTGTGTACCGAAGATTATATCAATAAAGGGAAATTTTTTATGAAGTTTTTCCGCTTCGCCTTTTTGTTGCGTCATACATCCGCCAACCGCAATTATAAGGTTTTTATTTTTCTTTTTAAGCTGTTTTAACGCGCCAATATTACCCTCTGCTCTATCTTCGGCATTTTCACGTATGCAACAAGTGTTGAAAACTATAACGTCTGCTTCGTTTTCTTTTGAAGTGCTTTCATACCCCATACTAGTTAAAATGCCTGCAAGTTTTTCAGACTCGTGTAAATTCATTTGGCAACCATAGGTGGTTATTAAATATTTTTTTGCACAATTTTCCATATTAAATATAATATCTTAAATCAAGTGTTTTGTCAATTTTTAAATATAAAAGTATAATATAAATTTAAATATTTATACTAACCTTATGAGAAAGTCAATAAAAATTACTTTATATTTTCTTTTAAGCATAGTGGTCGTACTGCTTGGTGCTTTTATTTTTTATCTTTCAATAACAAATTCAGTAAATTTAGATAAAAAATATCTTTTATCAATCAACAAATCAATTAATTATTACGATTCTAACGGTGAAAATTTTTCAAGCGTGAACGGAAAGGACGTAGAATGTGTTAAAGTTAGTCAAATTTACCCTACTCATTTAAAAAATGCTTTTATTTCTACCGAAGATAGAAGATTTTATCAACATAAAGGGGTTGATTATAAAAGCATTCTTCGTGCAACGATCAATAACGTTAAATCGTTGTCGTTTAAAGAAGGCGGTTCAACAATATCTCAACAATTAATTAAAAACACGCATTTGTCTAATGACAAAACAATAAAAAGAAAATTAGTCGAAATAAAACTAGCAAAACAACTTGAGAAAGAATTTACTAAAGATGAAATATTAAGCATGTATCTTCAAAGTATATATTTTGGTGAAAACTGTTTTGGTATTTATAACGCGTCAAACTTTTACTTTTCGGTATCACCCGACAAACTAAATTTAAATCAGTGTGCGCTTCTTGCGGGGCTTGTTAAAGCCCCGTCACACTATTCGCCACTAGTTAATTATGATAGATGTTTAAAAAGAAGGAACGTCGTGCTAAAAAACATGTTTGATTGCGGGTTTATAAGTGAAAAAGAGTATTTAATTAATAAAGATAAAGAAATTGAGTTAAACGTTAATCAAAACAAATATGATTTTAAATATTTAGCAAGCAAAGAACTTTCAAAAATTATTGAAGAAAATAATCTTATTGCAAAGACTTATAATGTTTACACTTCTTTTTCAAAACATAACCAGCAAATTTTAAACAATGAAATAAATAGCGTTAATATAGACTGTGAAAAATCATCAATATTATTAGATAAAAGCAATAGAATTTTAGCTTATTCATCAACTTGTGGCGACATTAAAAGACAAGTTGGTTCTACGATTAAACCTTTATTAGTTTATGCGCCCGCTATTCAAAACAACGTTGTATATCCTTGTTCAATAATTAAAGATGAAAAAACTGATTTTTCTGGCTATTCCCCTTCAAATTATAACGATATTTATTACGGAAATATAACCATAAAAGAAGCATTTGAAAAAAGTTCTAACGTTTGTGCAGTAAAATTATTAAACTATACGGGCGTGGAAAAAAGTAAAAACTACCTTAAAAAAATGGGTTTTGAACTGAACGATAAAGATAATTCGTTATCACTTGCACTTGGCTCTACGTTAAACGGCGAAAAATTATCAAATTTAGTTGGTTGTTACAATGTTTTTTTAAATAGCGGAAATTATAAAAAACAAACTTGTATTGATAAAATAACAAATGAAAACGGCATGATAATATACAAAAGAAATGAAAATAATATAAAAATATTTGATGAAGATACCGTTTCTGTAATAAATCAATATGCAAACGGGACTACAAAAACAGGTACTGCAAAAAAATTATCACCTATTTCTTATTCCGTTTATGCAAAAACTGGAACAGTTGGTAATAAAAACGGAAATACCGATGCGTATTGTATTTCATATACTAGTGAAAATTTACTTGGAGTATGGATTGGAAATAAAGGTGACGAAATGTTAACAAATAACGTAACCGGTGGAACAACACCTACCATTGTTAATAAAAATATTTTAGATAAATTATATTATAGCTTCACTCCTGAGCCAATTAAAGAAAAAGGAATATCTACTTGCTGGGTAGACAAGTTTAGTCTAGGTGACGGATCAATAGAACTTGCTGATGAAAACACGCCAAGTGAATATAAAATTGAATGCATTTTTAAAAGTAGTCATATTCCAAAAGTGTATTCATCAAGATTTTTATCCCCTAAAATTCAAAATGCTAATATATCAGTAAATAACAAGGGAATTCAAATAGGTTTATGTGTGGCACAATACTATGATTTTTATATTTATAAATCTATTAATGGAAAAAAATATTTGTTTTATGATAGCCTAATTGACGGAAAAAAAGAGAACATTTTAGATTTTGATATCGAACGTGACAAAACTTATGAATATTCTATTATCCCCTATATAAAAGCAAATAATAAAATCATTAAAGGCGAAGAATACAAATTAAATAAAATTAAAACGCCAAGCAAATTGCCTGGCGAAAAATGGTGGGAAAATCAATTTGATTAATTTAAAATACGTATTTTTCAACGTTTAAGAAAGCATCGTCAATTAATTTTTCAACGTTTAATCTACTTTCCGCTTTTATAACCTTTTCTAAATTTGGTTTTATTGCGGGGAATTTTGGTAAGAATACCGTGCAACAATCTTCATATGGAAGTATTGACGTTTCGTATGTGTCTATTTTACGCGAAATATTAATTATATCGATTTTATCAAAAGCAATTAGTGGGCGTAGCACTGGAAGAGTTACTACCGAGTTAGAAGAAGTGATGCTTTCTATTGTTTGACTTGCAACTTGTCCTAAGCTTTCCCCTGTAATTATGGTTTGATCATGTTGTTGATTAGCAAGTCTTTCAGCTATTCTCATCATAAATCTACGCATTAGGGTTATCATAAATTCTTCGGGGCAATTTTTGTGAATTTCTTCTTGTATTTTTGTAAATGATACAACGTATAAATTAATTCCACCGTTATATTCAGCAATCTTTTTTGCAAGATCTATAACTTTTTCCTTTGCCGCTTCATTTGTATAAGGATAACTATGGAAATGCAAACAGTTTAATTTCATGCCACGTTTACACATCATATAACCTGCAACAGGGCTATCAATTCCGCCAGAAAGTAGTAACAAACCTTTTCCGCTAGAGCCAACAGGCATACCGCTCATACAGTTTATAACGTCGGTATAAATAAAAGTCTTTTTATCTTCCCTAATATCTATCCATATAGTAAATTCGGGGTTTTTTACGTCAACTTTAAGATTGTTTGGGTAAGTTTCTAGTAGTTTTCCGCCTATAAGCATAGAAGTTTGCATTGAATCGGGCGTAAAAGTTTTGTCTGCGCGATTAGTTTGCACCTTAAAAGTTCCTTTTTTATACGCGCAAAGTTCTTTACATGCAGTAAATATATCATCAAAATCGTTTGGAACAACAATTGCTTTACTAACCGTATGTATTCCGGCAATTTTCTTTAATTTTTCGATTATAATATCATAATCTTCATCTAAAAAATCTTCTATTAGGTATCTGCTATGCATTTGAGTAAAATTATGTTGGATACCTTTTAGGGATTTTATTATGTTTTCTTTAAGAAGTTTCTCAAAAAAACCACGATTTTTTCCTTTTAGGTGAATTTCACAATATCTTATAATAATAGCATTTTTCATAGTTATAACATAATTCCTTTTAAATTATTTGCTTGTTCGTTAATAACGTTTACCGCTTTTTCACGCTCTTCATTTGTAAGTGGTGTGCAAAAACTTATTCTAATTACTCCGTCTAAAACGTCGTTATCATATCCGCACGCTTGAATAACACGGCTATATCTATTTTTTGATGAACATGCCGAGCCGTTGCCAACGATAACCCCTTCTTTTTCTATAGCGTGCATTAAAACCTCACCCCTAATACCTTTAGCCGAAACGCTAAGTATGTACGGTGACGAATTTTCGCCCGATATAATAGTAAAAATTGATTTATCTAAATTATTTATAAAGTATTCTTTAGTATCCTTAACTAATGTATACGTGTTTTCAATATTATTAAATTTTTCATTTAACGCATATTCAAAAACTTTAATCCCAAAAAGATTTTCCGTCCCGCTTCTTAGTCCGTTTTCTTGCCCGCCACCAAATATAAGTGGGGAAATATTTAGACCTTTTCTTTTTATTAACGCACCCGTTCCCTTTAACCCGTTAATCTTGTGTGCGCTTATAGAATACAAGTCAATCTCTTGCGGAAGTCTGAAAGGAATTTTACCGTATGCTTGAACACCGTCACAGTGTATTATCGTTGACGGGTTAATTGATTTTATTCTTTTTGCAATTTTTGTAACATCGTTTTTAGCGCCCGTTTCGTTGTTGACGTGAACTAAAGATAAAAAGTCGATTTTAGTATTAAGCGCTAACTCATATAGTTTATCAGTGTTAACACTCCCGTCTTTTTCTAGGTCTATAAAATAAACTTCTAATTTTCGGTTTTTAAGTTCTAAAAAAGACTTATAAATTGCGGAATGCTCACCAAGGGACGTGACAAAAACACCCCGTTTTACAGCACAAAAAACTGCCATATTATCACTTTCTGTGCCCGAGGAGGTAAAAATTACTTCGTGTGAAGTTGTTTTTAAACTATTTAATATGGCTTCTTTAGCGTTTTTTATTTCCTTGGCACAATTAAGCCCTTCATGATATAAGGTTGAAGGGTTGAAATAATGCTTTGTATTAAAAATACTTGCCTTATTTATTGCGCTAATCGAAGGCTTTGTAGTTGCAGAATTATCTAAATATATCATTTTATTCCTTTTCTAAAATCGTAGAATTACAAAATCTAATTACGTTAGAAATAAAGGTTTGGCTACACTCAAAAACTAATAAATGTTTTCCATCTTTGTTGTTAACTACCATGTAATAGAACCCTTTTCCATCTTGTGCGGTAACGTTTTGCGAAAGAATTTTAGGTTTTAAATCTGGTAAATTTGCATACTTTTCAAAAGTTTTGCTACCCAATTTACCTAATTTTTCAATTTGTTTGCATTCAAATTTAATAACTACATATCTTTTAATATTATTAATTACTTTTGAAACCGTAATTGACCCAGTAACAAAAATGTAATCATAATCAACGTTAAATCTATTTCTAAACCTAGATAAAAAAATCGCTGTAGCTATAAGTGAAATTATTGGCAAAAAGGCTAATATAACGTTTAATAACACTAAACCGTTAAATACTAGCGATAAATCTAGTGTAAAAATATAAACAAACAAAAGTAAAATAATTAAAAAACACGAAAAATATGTAAAAAAAGTACATAAATTGTATTTTTTTCTATTTTTGCTTTTTTCTATTACTTCAGCAGTTTCTTCATAAAAAATTTCTCTCAATTTATTTCTCCAAAATTATTTTAATTTTACAATGGTAACGCCGTTTTCACCTTCGCCGTATACCCCACGTCTATATTCTAAAACGTTTTTATTTTTCCTTAAAAATTCTCTAACGGTTTTTAGTAATACACCTTCACCTATACCGTGGATAATTTTCACTTCTTCAACGCCATTCACGACTGCATGGTCAATAAATTTTTCAATCTCAGTGATAGCTTCTAAAGATGTTTTACCTAAAATATTAATTTCTCTAATTACAGCGTTAGATAACGTGCGTTTAGAAACGTTAATTTTAACGTTTTCTTTTTTGACTTCTTGGTTGTTGAATAAATCTTTAATTAACACAACGGATTTCGCATTGCCAATTAAAACTTCAACTTCGCGTTTATTTTGCTTAATTTGGTTTATTATTGCGTATGAATTAAGTGATTTTACAAAAACTTTGTTCCCTTTTTTAAGCGATTGAACGTTAACCGGCTTTAATTCAATAGGTGCTTGGTCAATATCGGCTGAAAGATATTTGCTATTTGCCAAACGATTTCTTAGTTCAGAAGCTTTAATTACTTCCCTACATTCAAGACCCGCAATTTTTAGTATGTTTTTAAGTTCAGCTATAATCTCTTCTGCTTCGGAAAGTTTATCGGCGACAATTCGCTTAGTTTCTTGTTTTGCAGTGTTATAAATTCTTTCTCTTTCTTTAATAATTTTATCTTTCTCAATTGAAATCAGTGATAGTTCGTTTTCTTTTTGATCTATAATTTTTTGCAATTCCAAACGAAGTTTTTCGTTTTCAATCCTACTTTCTTCCGCTTTTTTTAGAACTTTTTCAAATGAAATTTTATCGCTTGATAAATGCGATAGTGCATTTTCAATAACTTCTTTGTCTAGTCCTAAAGTAGAGGCAATTTCAATTGCGTTTGAACTACCTGGTATTCCTATATTAATTTTATAAAGCGGTTTAAGTGTCTTGGAGTCAAATTCCATACTCGCATTTTCAATCTTGCCGTTTCCTAAAGCGTATTCTTTTAGCTTTGAATAATGAGTGGTAATTATTCCAAAACAATTTTTTTCAAGTAATTTTTCAATAATAGAAAGCGCTATGGCGCTACCTTCTTCAGGATCGGTCCCCGCACCAATTTCATCAAGCAACACCAAAGATTTTTCATTTGCATTGTCTAATATATTTATTAAATTTTTTATATGCGAAGAAAAAGTTGATAAATCGTTTTCTATGCTTTGCTCATCACCTATGTCGGCAAAAACACCATTAAAAACCGACACAACCGTTCCACTTTCAGCGGGCAAAAACAAACCGCTCATCGCCATGAGTGAAAAAAGCCCCGTGAGTTTTAACGTAACTGTTTTACCGCCCGTATTAGGCCCCGTAATAAGCAAAAAGTTATATTTTTCACCTATCGCAAGATTAATTGGGACTACTTTATTTTTGTTGATTAGCGGATGGCGACCGTTATATACTTTTATAACGCCTTTATCATTTAATATAGGCTCGGTGCATTTATTATTAAACGAATATATTGCTCTTGCAAAACAGTTGTCAAGCTGAGTTAAAATTACGTCGTTATTTCTAATACCGTCCGACATAAATGAAATTTTAGAAGATAATTCAGCTAAAATTCTTCTAATTTCGTTTGCTTCGTCGAACATAGCGCTTTTTAGTTGGTTATTTAATTCCATAACGTGTTCAGGCTCGATAAACACAGTTGCGCCGGACGAAGACTGGTCGTGAATAAAACCTTTAATAAAACTACGATATTCGCTTTTAACGGGTATTACGTAGCGATCTCTTCGCATAGTAACAACTCCGTCTTGTAAATATTTAGAAGTGTTGCCACGTATATACGAATTTAATTGCTCTCTAATTTTAGTATTTATATTCCTAATGGATTTTCTAATCGAATATAGTTTTGGCGAAGCGTTATCACTAACTTCGTCTTCTGAAATAATTTTTGATGAAATTTCTTTTTCAAATTCTATGTTAGTGAAAATATTTTTTGCAATATCTCGGGTTATAACGATATTTTCGTCGTTAACCGATTCTATAGCCGATTTAATAATTCTTGCGCTTTTTAAATGCTCTGCAACTCTAATTAGTTCGCCGTTTATTAGCGTTCCGCCAAGGTCTACCCTTTTTAAGTATTCAGAAACGTCTGCACAATAATAAACCCCATTTAAATTATACTTATACAAAAGCGAATAGGCTTCCTTTGTTTTTCTAAGCAAAAACTCCGCTTCAGAAAGATCCGAAACGGGATTGAACGATAAAATTTCATTTTTAGTTGAGCTTAATACTGCACAATCACTTAATTGCGACAAAATTTTATCATATTCAATTGCTTTAAGAGTTTTTGCCGAAAACATAATTATCTCAGTTTTGCGTTTAAGTCGTTTTCAAGCGCCGTAAGAACGTTGTTTACAGCTTGGTCAATTTCTTCTACGCTTAAAGTACGCTCGTTTGAAACGAAAATCAAATTAAACGCCATACTTTTTTTGTTTTTATCAACTTGTTCGCCTTGATAAACGTCGAACAATTTAAGTTCTGTTAAATTCCCCCCTGCGTTGCGTTTGATGCAGTTTTCAATTTTAGCGCAAGGTAAATCTTTATCAACTAAAATAGCAAGGTCGCGCTCAACGATTGGGAATTTAGAGACAGGCGCGTATACTATTTTATCACGTAATTTATTTTTTAATATGTCAAGGTAAATCTCTCCAATGTAAATGGGCTTATCTATACCAAGTTTTTCTAAAACAATCGGTGATAATTGCCCTATATATCCTAAAATTTCGCCGTCTACTTTAACAAAAGCCGAACGGGTTGGATGCATGAAGTTCAAATCGCAAGGAATATACTCGATATTTGCCCCAAAAACAAAGGTTGATAAAACACCTTCAACAACACCTTTTGTAGTGAAAAAATCTTCATTTTCGCCAAATAATGCTATTGATAGATTTGTTTTTTCAACAGGTAGTTTTGTTAGTTGGTCTTGTTCAGTATAATAGACCTTTGCGATTTCAAAAAGCCTGCCCTCATTATTTTTTCTATTAAGGTTAGCGCCTACTATTCTTGTAATCGATGGAATAAGCGTTGTTCTCATAACTGAAAGGTCTTCGCCTAAAGGATTAAGTATTTTTATAAATTTATGCTCGGGAGCATTTTTTTCTATACCAAATAATTGGTATTCTTTTTCGGAAACAAAAGAATAAGTGATAATTTCATTAAAACCAAAGCCAACTAATAAATCTTTAAGATTATCATTAAATTGCTGTTCATTGTTTTTGCCACCGTTGGTTATCTTAGAAGTTTTAAGTAAAGTTGGGGTAATATGATCATATCCATATTCTCTTATTATTTCTTCAGCAATATCCGGGTAACTTTCAACGTCTTCTCTATACGGCGGAACAATAATTTCCATATTATCCCCGTTAATTTTTACGTTAAAAAACAATCTATTTAATATATTTTCAACCGTTTCTTTCGGTATATCAATCCCTAAAACTTCATTTACTTTAGAAAGTTTGGTATTAATAATCTTGTTTTCAATAGGTTTTTCTAGTAAATCGTATTCATCAAAAGCAATTTTACCGGCGTTTAATTTAGAAATTAAATGTAGCGCTCTATACAAACCGATTTTTGCAGTATACGGATCAATACCCTTTTCATACCTTGATGAAGAATCAGAACGTTGACCAAGCGAACGAGACGTTTTTCTAATATTGTCTCTAGCAAACGTTGCCGATTCGAAAACAATATCTTTTGTATCTTGATTTATTCCGCTATTAAGTCCACCCATAACTCCGGCTAAAGCAACGGGGCTTTCAGCATCGGCTATTACCAAGTTTTTGTTTGTTAAAGTAAACTCTTTTTCGTCAAGAGTAACTATTTTTTCATTTTCATTAGCACGTCTTACGTTAATTTCGTTACCTTTTAAGAAGTTTAGATCGAAAGCATGCATAGGTTGACCTATTTCAAGTAATACGTAGTTAGTTATGTCGACTATATTATTTATTGAACGAACGCCCATTGAAAACAATCTTCTTCTAAGCCAAGTTGGTGACTTTTCAATTTTAACGTCTTTTACAAGCTTTGACATGTATCTGTAACATAAATCGGTTGCATGATTATTTACTTTGATGGTGCCTTTTGTAGATACATTTTTAGAAAAATCAAATGATAAATCGGGTGCCTTAAACGGTTTACCAAGTATTGCCGACACTTCTCTTGCCAAACCTAAAATCGACTGACAATCAGGGCGATTTGCGGTTACGTTTATGTCAAATATAACGTCTTCTAATTCAAGCAATTCTTTAACTTCAACGCCAAGTGGAAAGTTTTGGTCTAAAATTAAAATTCCGTTAACAGATGCGCCTTCGTACCAATCGTCATTAATACCTAATTCTTCCCCACTACAAAACATTCCGAAAGAAGGAAGACCACGAAGTTCACCATTATAAATCTTATCGCCGTTAAAAAGAGTTGCACCGTCTAACGCAACAGGAACAACCGCGCCAAGAAAAATATTTTTTGCAGCGGTAATAATTTGCCTTTTGCCATATTGACCCGCGTCAACCATTGTAACGGATAACTTATCAGCGTTAGGGTGCTTATCAATGCTTAATATTTTACAAGTAACTATTTTTTCAATATTCTTTGCAAAATAAACGGTTTCTTCTACTTCAAAACCACAAGAGAATAATTTTGCTTCTAATTCACTTGCCGAGCAATCTATATCACAAAAATCTTTTAACCAAGAAAGTGGTGCTTTCATTTTTTATCTCCTATTAAACTGTTTTAAGAATTTGACGTTGTTTTCAAATAACGTTCTAATATCCGAAATTCCATATTTAATCATGGTAATTCTTTCAACACCTAAACCAAAGGCTAGTCCCGAATATTCGTTAGAATCAATTCCGCTCATCTCTAAAACGTTCTTATTAACTATACCTGCGCCAAGAATTTCTATCCAACCCGTCCCTTTACATAAACTACAACCTTTGCCGTGGCATTTACAACAAGTAACGTCAACTTCTACACTAGGTTCGGTAAACGGGAAAAACGACGGGCGAAAACGCGTTTTAGTATCGTCGTCAAACATAATTTTAACAAATTCATCAAGTAAACCCTTCAAATCACAAAGTGAAACGCCTTTATCTACAACCAAACCTTCTATTTGGTGAAACATTGGTGAGTGAGAAGCGTCGTCATCCGCCCTATAAACTTTACCTGGGCTTAAGATTTTAATAGGTGGTTTTTTATTTTCCATTGTCCTAACTTGTCCAGGAGAAGTATGCGGACGCAATAAAATATTTTCTGTAAAATAAAAGGTGTCTTGCATATCTCTTGCCGGGTGATCTTTTGGAATATTTAGTGCTTGGAAACAATAATAATCCGTGTCTATTTCCGGCCCCTCAAATATTTCAAAACCCATACCGCAAAATGCGTTTAAAATCTTGTTTTTAACAATATTTAATGGGTGCAAACTACCTATTGTTTGGCTTTTTCCGGGTAAAGTCACGTCTATTTTCTCTCTTTCAAAACGTTCTTTTAGTTCTTTTTCTTTAAGTAACGTTTCTTTTTGCGCAAAAAGAGACAAAACTTCTTCTTTTAAGTCGTTAACCATTTTACCAAAAGTAGAGCGCATTTCGGGTGCAATATCTTTCATAGTGCGTAAAAGCGAAGTAACTAGACCGCTTTTACCAACGTATTTCACCTTTAAATCGTTAATTTCACGCATAGACGAAACGTTTTCTAAGTCGATAATTGCGCTTTGTTTTACGTTGTTAAATTGTTCTTGCATAATTTCCTCCAAAATAAAAAACGCCCTAATAATTAGGGCGTTTATAACGCGGTACCACCTAAATTTATTTGCAATTTAATCGCAAACCTTATTAATTCTATAACGGGAATTTCCGGCACGGTCTACTCACAAAAAGTTTTCTTCGTACTGCTCCAAAGCGAACGGTTTTTGACAACTAAATCAGGAAACTTTCAGCAACTATTCCCCGTCTCTAAAAATAGTTATTAATCAAAACCCTCTTTTTCACGGCATTTTTTTTAATTATACAATATTTATAAGCCTATGTCAAGTTATATGGTTAATGCTTTTCAAGAAAAAATATCGCCGTTTAAGTAAAAATCAGGAACTTTGCCCACAATAACAGTTTCAACTAATAAAACGTTGCTTACAATTTTTTCCGTTCTTTTTTCTGTTGGCATTTGTAAGTTTATTTCAGAGATAACTGAAACGTATATGCTATGTAAAGTTTGGTTTATACCCACGCTTTTAAATTGAGAAACAAATTCACACTTAGTAGATGATAGATATATTGCCGAAAAGTTTGTTGTTGGTCCATATCCCGAAAAAATTGTTATACCTAAATAGTATAAGAGTGGTATTGGCACACCCTTTGATAATTTATTTTTTAATAATGCGGTTGAAGAAAGGGATATTTCTCGATTAATTTGGTTGATTTTAATCGGATTTGTTTGTATTAATGATACGTCCCCTGAGTTATTTCTTTCTATAGTAATTAATTCTTCGTATTTCACCTTGTCGTTTAAGGATAAAACAACTGAATCATTAGCGCATTCAATTGCGCAAATTTTTGCATATTCGCAACAAAAAGACAGCACTTTTTCCGTTACTATATACTTATAATAAGTAAAAATTGAAACGATTAAGATTAAAAATATTATAAAAACAAATAAGCGTTTAACCTTAAAACGCCTTTTTTTGTACCAAATATTCTTATTAGTGCATTCGATCATATTACAGTCTATTAATTTTTAATTCTTTTTAGACCTTGACTTAAATATTAAAGCAAAAAGATAGCCGAACACAATTGCGCTAGTAAGCCCTATTCCAGCAGACGTAATTCCACCCGTAATTGCTTTAAATAAACTTTCTTTTGCACCCTTCATCGCTCCGTTTGCAAGTAAATAACCAAAACCTGAAATTGGAACTGTTGCGCCTGCGCCAGCAAACTGAACGATATACTCGTAAACGCCTATCGCTTGTAAAAATACACCAGAGAGTAAAAAATAAACCAAAATTCTACCCGAGGTAATTTTTGTAAAATTAATTAATAGTTGCGCTATAGTGCAAATTGCACCACCAACTGCAAAAACTTTTAAATAAGTTAATATTATATCTAAAACACTCATACTTTACCTATTCGCTAATAAAACTAACTGCGTGCGTTATACCTGGGATAGATTCGCCTTGCTGACTTGATACAGATGATAATAACGCGCCTGTTGACATTAACAACAAACGTTTTATAGACTTATCTTTTAATTTTTTATATAGATATGAACAAAACACAACTGAAGAACACCCCGCACCGCTTCCCCCTTGGTATTCATCTTCTTTAATATTATATATTAATTCACCGCAATCTACGTGCTGATTTTCAACGTCATAGCCCTTTTCCCACATTAAATCCTTAAAGATTCTAGATCCAAAAGCACCTAAGTCACCCGTTACAATCAAGTCGTAATCTTTTGGCCTTCTTCCAGTGTCCTTAAAGTGTGTAACCAAAGTGTCCGATGCAGACGGAGCCATAGCAGCACCCATATCAAACGGATCTTTTACGCCGAAATCAACGATTTTTCCTATTGTCGCACACTCCGTTTTAACCGATTTGTCTTCGTTAGATAAAATTAAAGTTCCTGCGCCCGTAACCGTCCATTGAGCGAGTTGAGAACGAGTCGAGCCAAGTTCTAAAGGATATCGGTACTGTCTTTCGGCGGATGAAAAATGACTTGACGTACCACATATAACGTTATTAAGATACCCACCGTCAACAAAAGTTGAGCCTAATATTATTGACTCTGTAAATGTTGCGCAAGCATTATAAACACCTAAAAAACCAACGGAAAAATTTCTTGACGCAAACGTTGATGATATAATTTGGTTTAAAAGATCACCTGCTATAATACAATCTATGTTTTTTTCGGTTAAATTTGAATTTTTAATTACCTTTTTTATTGCGTGATACAAAAATTTACTTTCGGCTTTTTCAAAAGTTTTTTCACCAAACATGTCGTCTTTTAAAATTGTTTCAATATAATTTTTTAGTGAGCCTTCACCCTCTTTGGGTCCTGAAATTGATGATGTTGCCAAAATACTAGGTTTGTTTTTAAAATAAATAGTCCTACCCATTTTTTACCACACAAAAAAATAATAAATTAAACCAACAAGAACACTACTTGCCACGCCAAAAACTATAATTGGGCCTGCAATTAAGAACATTTTAGACGCTAAACCGTAGATATATCCTTCGGTTTTAAACTCCATCGCCGGAGATACAACGGAATTTGCAAATCCCGTTATAGGCACAAGCGTGCCCGCGCCTCCCACCTTTGCAAGATCATCAAAAACGCCAAGACCTGTAAGAATCGCCGTCAAAAGCACC